>QIHU01000741.1 GCA_003231035.1 Acidobacteriota bacterium | reverse complement strand
GACCCTGGCCGGCTCTGTGTGTGGACTTTCTCGGCCGGAGGGCGGATGGCGGCGGTGGTGTTGAAGCGCGATGCGCCGCCGGTGCGTTGCTTGGTGGCCTACTACAGCATTCTGAACGCGAGTGGCCTGATCGACCCCAAGTCGCCGGATAGCTCTCGCCTGGTGGCGCAATACTCACCGGTCCACGCACTTCTCGACAGCGAGGGGACCAAGGTGCCAACTCTGGTGGTGCGTGCCGGCAAGGACAGCGACGCGATCAATCGTTCGATCGACGGCTTCGTCCAGATGGGCAAGCAGAACAACTTTCCGGTTCGGCTCTTCGACTATCCCGAGGGTAACCACGGTTTTGACGGTGTCAATGACACGGATAAGTCACGCGCCATCATTGCCGAGACCTTCCGTTTCGTGGCGCAACACTTGGGTGTCGAACCCTAGCAGTCCGTGGTGTCTGACGGGAGGCCGATCCTGTGTTGACGCTGGTGTCGAGGCCGAGATCGGTTGGCGCGGATAGCTCCACGCCCGGCGCAGGTTAACCAGGGTGCCCGAGGTTGCTGTCGCCGGTTCGCGCAAAGAGGCGGTAGCTTATCCGGTCGAGCTGAGCGGCTATACTCTCAACGGCCAGATCATCGGTCCGTCAAGACTCCGACCGATTGGCAAGGCGTAACCGAGTCGTCGTCGGCGTAGTTTCAGCGGAGCCAGGTCACAAGGAGTGCAGCGATGGATAAGCCAGTAGCCCGGATCGTCAATCTGATCGACGATGGGCGGCAGGGTTTGCTCAATATGGATGCGGACGAGGCGCGGCGGCGGATTCTCACCGCGCGGGCGGATGAGGTGCTGGCGATCGAAGGTTCGTTCGCCTTGATCGCCCGCCAAGGCGAAAGGGTCTGTTTGGCCCGCAGCCTGGATCGTCCGCTACGCTATTTTTTGGCCAAGGAGGCCTCCGGCCCCTTCCTGGTGGTGGGCGAGCGGATCGACGAGATTCGAGCTTGCCTCGAAGCCGAGGGGTACGGTGATCAGTTCCACCCGTCCTACACCCGAATGGCGCCGGCCCACCACGTCACCGCCATCCGTTTGATCGGCTGTCCCGACCCGAATCCGGTCTACCACCGCTTCTTCGCCCCGGCGATGGCCACCCTGCCGGGCGATTTGAACTTGATCGGCGAGCGCTACGTGGCTGCCTTGATGGACGAGATCCGGGGCTGGCTGCGTTCGGTGCCGAGGGACGAGCCGCTGGGGGTCCTCTTCTCGGGCGGGGTGGATAGCGGCGCCGCGCTGCTCTGCCTCTACAAGGCGTTGCTCGAAGCGGGCCACAGTCCGTCGCGGCTCAAGGCCTTCACCCTCGCGGTCGGTGACGGTGGCAGCGATGCTCCCCAGGCGCGGAAGTTCTTGCGCCAGCTCGATCTCGAAATGCTGCTCGAGGTCGCGGAGGTGCCGGCGGCGGCGGTCGATCCCTTCGCCGCGGTGGAGGTGATCGAGGACTACAAGGTGCGCGATGTGGAGTGCGCCGCCGTCTCGCTGGCCCTACTGGCTGCGATCAGGAGGCGATACCCGGAGTGGCGGTACTTGGTCGATGGCGACGGCGGCGACGAGAATTTGAAGGACTATCCGATCGAGGAGAACCCGGAGCTGACCATTCGCAGCGTGGTCAACAACTCGATGCTCTATCAGGAGGGCTGGGGGGTCGAAGCGATCAAGCACTCACTGACCTACAGCGGCGGTCTCAGCCGGGGCACCGTGCGCACCTACGCTCCGCTCACCCATCATGGCTTCGTGGGCTTCAGTCCACTGACCCGACCGGCCCTGATCGCGGTGGCCGAGGCGGTACCCTTCGCCGCCCTGGCCGAGGGGTCGCACGAGAAGCTCTATGGCCTCAAGGGCGAGATCGTGCGCCGCGGCATTCGTGCGGTCACCGGTTTCGACATGCCGATCTTTCCCAAACGGCGTTTCCAAGAGGGAGCGGTTAGCGAGGGCCTATTCGCCGAGTGCTTCGCCCACCCGCCGGAAGCCTACCGGGAGCACTTCCTGGGGCTGCATCAGCCTACACCGGCGAGGGTCGCCGGCTGAGCGCCGCCGCTGACCAACGCATCCGCGCCCTGCGGCCGCTTCGCTCCACCGTGGAAAGGGGGGGGGCGGGAGGTCCAAGTCGACCTCTGGGTTGGTTGGTGGAAGAGGAACGTTCGGCCGAAGGGCGTCTAGAGCCGGCGCTGACCCTCTTCTTGGCCGGGGCCGAGTGCCCCTTCACCTGTGTCTTTTGCGACCTCTGGCGCCACACCGGCGAAGAACCCACGGCGGAGGGTAGCCTGCCGGCACAGGTTGAGTGGGCGCTTCGAGAGGTCCAGAAAAAGGGTCAGATCCCGCCTGACCTCTTCCCCCGGCGCAGCCGTCTCAAGCTCTATAACGCCAGCAATTTCTTCGATCCACGAGCCGTGCCGCTGGCCGACGAGGAGGCCCTGATCGATCTGGTTCGGCCCTTCCACCGTGTAGTGGTCGAGTGCCACCCGGCCTTCGTTGGCGAGCGTTGCCTGCGCTTCGCGGCGCGCCTGGACGGTAGGCTGGAGGTGGCCATGGGGCTTGAATGTGCCCACCCCGAGGTGCTGCCCCGGCTCAACAAGAAGATGACCCTGGCTGACTTCGACGCCGCCGCCGCGCGACTGCGCGAAGTGGGCATCGCGCTGCGCGCTTTCGTCTTAGTGGCGCCACCCTTTTTGCCGGCCCCGGAGGCCGTTGAGTGGGCGGTTCGTTCCGCTGAACACGCCTTTGACCAAGGGGCGCAAACGGTGGTGTTGATCCCGACTCGCGGCGGCAATGGCGAGATGGAGCGGCTGCTCGCCGGGGGGTTGTTCACCCCGCCGACCCTTGATCAAGTGGAAGAGGCTCTGGATCGCGCGTTGCCGGTGGCCACCGCGATTGGGGGCACGGTGACCGTCGACACCTGGGATCTCGACACCTTCGCCCGCTGCTCGGCCTGTGTCCACCCTCGTCGCCAGCGGCTGGAGAGGATCAACCTCTCGGGCCAGGCGGAGCCGAGGGTGACGTGCTCAGAGTGTGATGGCCGATGAGCGAAGGGGAGCACCTGTGCTGTGAGGTGGTGGTGGTGGGCTCGGGTTTTGCCGGTTCGATCCTGGCACGGGTCTTGGCGAGGGCACCGACCCCTGGCGGCAGGTCGCGGCGGGTGGTTTTGGTGGAACGCGGTGCTCATCCGCGCTTCGCTCTGGGCGAGTCGTCCACCCCGCTGGCGGCGATTGCCCTGGAGCGGCTGGCTCATCGCCATGGGCTAGCCGACCTCCGGGCCTTTGCCGCCTACGGTCGGTGGAGCGCCGCGCAGCCGCGGTTGCGCCGCGGTCTCAAGCGTGGTTTCAGTTTTTTCGCCCACCGGCGTGGAATGCCCTTTGGCGCCTCGGCGCAGGCCGAGGCCCGTTTGTTGGTCGCGGCGAGCCCCAGCGATGAACTGGCCGATGCCCATTGGCTACGCCAGGATGTGGATGCCGAACTCGCCACCAGAGCCCAAGAGGCCGGTGTGATCTTTCGTGACCGAACCGTCCTGACAGGCTATGAGGAAGGAGCGAACGGCGTGGTGCTGCGCGGCGAGCGTCAGGGCCGACGGTTGACGATCGAGGCCGATTTCGTGGTCGATGCTTCGGGCCGCGACGGTTTCCTGGCCGGTTGCTTGGGGCTGACCTCGGTGGTGGATCAGGTACCGGTGACCTCCTCCCTGCTGGCCGGCCATTTTCACGGTGTCCACGGCTTCGTCGAAACGGTGTCCGAGGAGGGCACGCGGCTGGCCGCCGGTCCCTACCCGGACGACCGCGCCGCGGTACACCACCTGCTGGAGGAGGGCTGGATGTACCAGTTGCCCTTCGATCACGGGGTGATGAGCGCCGGTTTTCTCTTGCCTCCGGGTGGCGATGCGGGGCGCTTGGCGGCAGCTGCATCGGCAGGCGACAGAGACCGTTTGTGGCGGTATTGGCGTTGTCTCTGCGCCGACTATCCGTCCCTGAGCCGGCAATTTCGCCATGCCGTCCCGGCCGGCCCCTTGATCTATCGTCGCCGGGTCCAGCATCGGCTCGATCGAGCGGTGGCGGCGGGAGGCCGGGGTCGCTGGTTGCTATTGCCGGGAGGCTACGCCTTTGCTGATCCACTCTTTTCGACCGGCATCGCCTGGAGCCTGGTGGCGGTCGAGCGGGTCGCCTCGCTGTGGGATGGGCTGGCGGCGGGCGAGGTTCCCGAGCCGGCGGCGCTGGCTGGGTACGGTGCGTTGTTGTCGCGAGAGGCCAGCTGGATCGAGTCTCTGGTTGCGACCGCTTACCGGGCCATCGAGGTAGCCCAGGCAGCACCCGGGGTTGGTGCCGATCTGCGCCCCTTCGCCGCCGTGGCGCAGCTCTACTTCGTGGCCGCCAGCTTCCACGAGGCGAGCCAACGGCTCAAACCCGAGGGTTGTGACTGGCCGTGGGAGGGGTTTCTGGCTTGTGACGAAGGGGGTCTGCGCGCGATTTTGGACGAAGCCGACCATTGGCTGTGCACCTGGGAAGAGGGACTGGAAGGAGCTAGTTGGGCGGATCGAGCGGCGGAGTTCGAGAGCTGGATCGGCCCAGCGATCGAGCCGTGGAACATCGCGGGTCTGGCCGACCCTCGTCGTCAGAACCTCTACCCGGTCGATTTCGCGCCGCTGGTGGCGGGCGCTGCCAAGCTGGGCCTCAGCGTTGCGCAAGTGGAGGCGGCGCTACCCCGGCTGGGTGGGCTGGGGTAGCCTTCCGCGCGTGGCGATGCAGGATCATTGGAGGGACTCGACCTGGGGCTGGGCGTTGGTGCTGGCACTCACCCTGGGCGGCTGTGCGGGGCCGAGCGAGAGGCAGGAGCCGTTGTGGGTCTTCGCCGCCGCATCGCTCGCCGACGTGGTGGGTGAGATCGGCGCCGAGTACGAGCGCTCCACTGGTGTGGTGGTGCGCTGTAGCTATGCCGGTTCGAACACTCTGGCCCGCCAGATCGCAGCGGGGGCACCGGCCGACCTTTTTCTCTCGGCCGACCGGGCGCAGGTGCGCCAGCTGGAAGAGGCCGGGCGGGTTGAGTCGGGTTCCGCCTTCGCCTTTGCCGCCAACTCCTTGGTAGTGGTGGGGCACCGGGATGCGGAAGCGGTGCAACTGAACTCGCCGAGCGATCTTCTGCGCTTCAAGCGGTTGGCGATCGCCGACCCGCGGGCAGTGCCGGCCGGCGTCTACGCGCGCCGTTGGCTGGAGGCGGAAGGGATTTGGGACACCCTGGCCGAGCGGGTGGTGCCGACCCTCGATGTGCGGGCGGCCCTGGCGGCGGTGGCGGCGGGCAACGCGCCGGCCGCGGTGGTCTACTCGACCGATGCTGAGACCAGCTCGCGGGTGGTGGTGATCTACCGTCCTTCGTCGCCGAGGGTGCCGGAGGTGCGTTACTGGGCGGTGCCGATCCTAGCGAACGGAGGGCAGCCTCACTCGCGGCTAGAGCCCTTCGTCGACCTGTTGCGCGGCGAAGCGGCGGCGCGCCAGCTCGCGGCGCACGGTTTCGAGGCGGTGCGGTAGCCATGGAGTTGGGCGGCATCGTCCTGCTGACGGTGGCGATCGCCACCGCCGCGACGGCGTTGATCTTGGTGCCGTCCATCGCCTTGGCCTGGGCCCTTTCGCGACGCGGCTGGCGTGGGCGCTCGTGGGTGGAAGCGCTAGTGACCCTGCCATTGGTCTTGCCGCCGACCGCGATCGGCTTCGCTTTGCTTTTCCTCTTTGGCCGCAACGGGCCGCTCGGTCGTCCCCTGTTCGATTGGCTGGGGATCGAAGTGGCCTTCTCGCGGCTCGGGGCGGTGCTCGCCTGCGCCGTGGTGGCCTTGCCACTCCTGGTGCGCAGCGCCCGCTCGGCGCTCGAAGAGGTCGATCCCGCTCTGGTGGGGGTGGCCCGGACCTTGGGGCGCGGCAAGCTTGCCGCCTTTGTGGAGGTCGAGTTGCCCTTGGCTTGGCGCGGGATCTCCGCCGGAGTGGTGCTCGCTTTCGCGCGTGCCCTGGGCGAATTCGGCGCCACCATCCTGATCGCCGGCAACATCCCGGGCCGGACGCAGACCCTGGCCTTGGCACTCTTCCAGCGGGTGCAAGTCGGGCGCGACGGCGAGGCGTTGGCACTGGCCGGCGTCGCCTGTCTACTGGCTCTGGCCACCTCGCTGCTCGCCACTCGCCTGGTCGATCGGCGGGAGAGGAGGTTGGAGCGATGAATGTCGGTGACCGCGGCAGTCTTGGTAAAGGGAGGCTGGAGATGGACTTGAGGCTGGATCAGGGGGGGTTCCGACTGGCGGTCCGCGCCGACGTGGGTGACTCGGCGGCGGTTCTGGGACCCTCTGGCGCGGGCAAGACGACGCTGCTCGAAGCGCTCGCCGGCCTGCGCCCATCGCGGGGTCGGGTGCGGGTGGGAGAGCTGCTGCTGCAAGACACCGCCAACGGTATCTGGCTTCCTCCCGAGCGCCGCCGCCTGGGTTACGTGCCCCAACATGGGGCGCTCTTTCCCCATCGGTCGGTGCGCCAAAATCTCCTGTTTGGCGCCCTTGAGAGAAGGTGGAGGCGCGGCGGCGCCGTGCCTGAAGAGTGGGCGGAGCTGGTGGACATGCTCGACTTGGAGCAACTCCTCGAACGCTATCCTCGCCACCTTTCGGGGGGCGAACAACGGCGCGTGGCGTTGGGCCGGGCCTTGCTCGCCCGGCCGCGATTGCTACTCCTCGACGAGCCGACGGCCGGCCTCGATCCACTCAGCGCCCGCCGTGCCTTGGCGAGTGTGCTGGCCCTGCGTCGACGGCTGGCGGTACCGATCCTGGTGGTCACCCACCGCCGGGAGGAGGCGTTGGCCTTGGCCGCGGAGGTAGTGCTACTCGAAGGGGGTTCGGTGCGGGCCAGCGGCCCTGCTCGCCCGGTGTTGGCCGATCCGGCGTTCTTGACCCAGACGGCGGCCGCCCAAGGGCGCTGGGAAAACGTCGCCCGGGGGGTGGTGGAGCGCCAAGACGAAGCGGGCGGGGTGACCGAGGTGAACTTACAGGGTGGTGGTTTGGCGTCGGTGCTGATTCCCTACCATCCCGACCTGCGGCCAGGAGACTCGATCTTCCTCGCCATCGACGCCGAAGATCTCCTCTTGGCTACCCGCGAGCCGCGCGCCCTGTCGGCCCGCAACGCGGTAGCTGGGCGACTCGATGAGCTGATCGAAGCCGGCCCCTCGATCTACGCCAGGGTGGGCCCCTGGCTCGTCCACCTCACCCCGGCGGCGGTGGCCGCGTTGGCTCTCGCCCCTGGGTGCGCTGTCTGGCTGGTGGGCAAGACGCACAGTTGGAGAGTGGTGGCGGGGTAGCTCGGATTGCTCGGATTGCCCGGCCAAGCCGGCGGCTGCTATCGTCGCTCCCATGCGCCCCCAGTTCATCACCTTTGAGGGTCTCGACGGCAGTGGCAAGTCGACCCACTTGCGCATGGCCATCGAGTGGTTGCGCGGCCAGGGAACGGAGGTCGAGCAGACCCACGAGCCCGGGGGTACGCCGTTGGGCTCGGTGCTGCGCGCCGCGCTACTCGGTGGTGAGGTCACTCCCGCCGACGGGGTGGTAGAACTGATGCTGGTTTTCACCAGCCGCCGACAGAACCTGTTGCAGCGCATCGATCCCGCGTTGGCGGCGGGCAAGACGGTAATCTGCGATCGCTTCACCGATTCGACCTACGCCTACCAGGGGTACGGGCGGGGAGTTGCCATGGAGGCGATCGCGGCGCTCGATCGGATCGCCACCGGCGGGCGGCAGCCCGATTTGACCCTCCTCTTCGACCTGCCACCCGAAGTGGCCCGCCAACGCAGCCACTCTCATCGGCGCCAGGCCCAGGCGGACGGTACCGACCGGCTAGACGCCGAAGGGCTCGAGTTCTACCGTCGCGTTCGGGAGGGTTATCTGGAGCTGGCGGCGCTCGAAGAGGAGCGTTTCCGGGTCATCGACTCCTCCGGTCCGCACTCAGAAACCGCGGCGCAGGTGCGCCAGGCCCTGGCGGGCCTGGTGGCGAAAGAGAGCGCCGTGCGGAGGCAGGGATGAACCTCGCCTCGGCCCTGCGCTCGGCGGCGGCGGATCGGCTCTACCCCGCGGTGATCCTCCACGGTGGAACCGAAGAGGCACGGCGCCAGGCGGCGGTCGACCTGGCGCGCACGCTGCTCTGCATCCATGCGCTGAGCCGACCTTGTGCCCAAGGCGGGGAGGTCTGCCGGAACTGCCGGCGCATTTGCTGGCCGGGAGAGACCGATCTATTCCACCCGGATTTCGCCGTCTTGGAACGCAACCTCAAGACTTCGACCTCGGTCGCGGCAACCCGCGAACTGCTCAAACGGGCACAACTCTCGCCCTTCGAGGCGCGCGGCCAGGTTTTCATCATCGCCAATGCGGAGACCCTGACCGGCGAGGCGGCGAACAGCTTGCTCAAGATCCTGGAGGAGCCGCCCGACTCGGCACCCCGCAACTTCATGCTGCTGGCGCCATCGAGCCATGATCTCCTGCCGACCCTGCGCAGCCGCTCGATGGCAATCTTTCTCGGTGCCGCCGAGGAGATCGACCGCGAAGCGACGGCGCGGATCGGCCAACAGTTCGCCGAACGGGTGACCGGGTACGCCGCCACCGGTGCCGCCGTCTACCTCCTGAGCGCCGCCGAAGCGTTGGAAGCGGCGGGCGACTTCAAAGACCCCCGCTCCGGCCGACCCTGGGCTACCGCCGCCGCCGCGGTGGTCCACGCCATCGAAACTGAAGCGGTCCCCCCGGTGGTGCGCCGCCGGCTCTTGGGGCTGGCCCAGGCCCTCCTGGGCGCCCCGGCCATGCGCCTGCGCGCCGTCGGTGCGCAGCGCATCCTAGAAGGGCTGGTCTGCCGACATCTGACCGCCCCCCGCAGCCAGGCGGTGTAAGAGAGTTAGATAGAGCGGAATACGGTCCCACTTTGTGCGGTTAGCGCACACTAGCATTTGGACCCGTGCGTGGAGTTAGGGAGGCCCCGAAGTTGGGCCCGATTCGATCTCCAGCCAGCAAATCGTCAATATTTCGATAGACTGAGGGTTCGGCTTCGATTCAACCCGTCCAGAAATCCTCAAAGGAGTGCCAGAGTCATGAGTCTCATCACCGCCAACAACACGGTCTCGCGCGGCTCGGCTTTCGCCGCGGTCGCCCTCTTGCTCGGCTTGGCCGGCATTTTCCCTGCCTGCTCTGCGGCGGACGGTGATCAGGCCGCCAAAGCAGAGAGCACCGCCTCGAATGTCGTCGCCGTCATCGGTGGCGAGCCGGTCACCATGTCCGACCTCGAAGAGATCGCCGCGCCGCAGCTCAAGCAGCTCGACCGCCAGCGTTACCAAATCCTCGAGCGCAGCCTCGATCAACTGGTCGAGCAGAAGCTCCTCGAAATGGCCGCCAGTAAGGCGGGCAAGACCACTGAAGAGTTAATCGAGTCCGAGGTCAACGCCAAGATCACCGCAGTGACCGATGCCGAAGTCGATGCCTGGTACGAAGAGAACCAAGCGCGCGTGCGCGGCCGCGACAAGGCAGAGATCGTCGACCAGATCAAGCAGTTCCTAGGCCAGGAACGCGGTGGCGAAACGCGCTCCGCCTATATCGAAGGTTTGCGCGAAGAGTACGGCGTGAAGATCCGCTTCGAGCCCCAGCGCGTAGACATGCAAGTCGCCGATGCTCCGGTCAAGGGACCGGACAACGCGCCGGTCACTTTGGTGGAATTCTCCGACTTCGAGTGCCCCTACTGCAGCAGCGTCACCCCGACACTCAAGAAGATCACTGAGACGTACGGCGACAAGGTGCGCATCGCCTTCCGCCAGTACCCCCTAGGCTTCCACGCTAAGGCCCAGAAAGCGGCCGAGGCCTCGCTGTGCGCCAGGGAGCAAGGTAAGTTCTGGGAAATGCACGACGCCATGTTCGCCGACCAGAAGAAGCTCGAAGTCGCCCAACTCAAGACCACGGCCGCCGGCCTGGAAGTCGACACCGCCAAGTTCGACGAGTGTCTAGACTCCGGCAAGTTCGCCGATGCGGTCAAAAAGGACTTCGATGCTGGGCAAGCGGCCGGGGTTTCTGGGACGCCGGCGTTTTTCATCAATGGTCGCATGATTGAGGGCGCCGTGCCCTATGATCAATTGGCCGCTGTGATTGATGATGAGTTGGAGCGTCTGAGCGGCGACTGAGTGGGTTGGGGGGCGGTTGATCCGCCCGCCCCGGTCGCCCGCCCCAGGCCGTTTGTTTATGGGGACCTCTCTGCGAGGTCCCCTCGCCGCAAGAAGCGGGGTTCTTGCGGCTCACCCCTAAGCAGTCCGGCCTAAGCGGCCGGGCTCGCCCGGTGGGCGAGCGTCCCCGTTCGACGGCCTCGCTGTTCCGCGGAGGGACGGCGAGAGGTTCAGCGGAGGGGTGGTAGCGGGGGCAGTCTGCTCGCTGGGGCTCGCTTCGCTTCGTTGGACTGCCCGAGGTGGGTGAAGGGCAGTCGTGCGGGGGCGCAGGCGCAGCCGGTGCTTGGCGCCATCAGGAGTGTCTATCTCTTGAGTCGTTCCTGATACTCGGTGCAGGCTGTTAGCAGCGAGGCCGGAGCTGGCTGGCGTAGTGTCTGCTTTTTGCACATTTCCGCCAGGGTGGCCACCTGTTTCTTGCAGTTGCTTGGTCTCGGTAGCTTTGGGTAGTTCTTTTTCGCCTCGTCCACTTCCTCGCCGTCCAGGTATGCGATCCATGCCTCGATGTTCCACGTCGGAACGAAGACCGCCACCCGTTCGTTGTCGCGAGGAGGCTCGACGTTCTGCGCCCGGCATTCATCCTTCAACCTGACCATTCTCTGGTGAGGGCCATCCGCGTCACCATCGATCATTACCACGAGCGACTGCTCCACGGGGCGAAGACGGTGCGCCTTCAGCTCTCGTGGAAACTGTTTTCTTACGAACTGTTCAGCGGAGCCGCGTCCACCGGGTGACTTCTCTACTCGAAGGCTTCTGGTGGGCCAACCCATCTTGACCAAGAAACGGCGTGCAAATACCTCATGCTGCGAGTCCTCGCAGAGGAGGACGAGCTGAACTTTCCGGCTCACTATTCCCACCCTCGAGCAACTAACTCGGAGAGCTTGAGGCCAGAATCTTCACTCGGCGCCCGAAGGCGGGACGGCACGATAACCCCCGACGTTTCCCGCTGCAACGCGATGCCGCATTCCGGCCCAAGGTAGTCGATCAACTCTGGATGATGAGAGCACAGAACCGCCTGCGGAATGGTCTCTCCGCACGCATCCTTGAGGGCGATCAGCCACGGCTGAATCTCCGCCAGGGCAATGTAGTTGTCCGGTTCGTCGAGAAAGAGCGAGTAGCCTTGACCAGCGCCCAAATAGACCAGCGCATAGAGCGCAATCAGTGCCCGTTGCCCGTCCGAGATCTCATCCAGCCGAAGCTCATAGCGGCTGTCCCCTTCCTCAAACAGAACCCTCATGGCGACCGTATCCAGGCCGACGGATGGCAAGTTGATGGCTTTGAAGCCGTGCAACACCTCTTGGAGTTCCCGTGTGTACTCGGGGAGTAAGTCCTGTCGTTCGAGAATCACCTGCTGGTACCAAGACGCGAAGTTGCTCGCATCGCGCAGAAGAATCGGATCGCGCTGCGACGACTCAGCCTTGAAGCTAGCCGGATGCAGGCCGCAAACCACGATTTTCCGCATGAAAGTCAGGAAGGTTGTGAGACGCTGGTTCTGCTCACCATAGGATGGAACCCGGGCGAGAGCAGATTCGGACCAATCCGCCTTGTAGCCTACTGAACTGTCTGAATAATCATCCCGATAGAGAAGAACCTCGCCCAGCACGAACAGGAACAGCGGCGTTTCCCCAGCCGAAAGTTCTTCTCTCATGATGCGGCTTCGTTTCGTTTGCGGTTCGTGTTCGATCTCCAGCCGGTAGGTCAACTCGTTTCCGCCAAGAGAGACGTCCAGCTCCACAACCTGGATATTTCCAGTTTGCCAGCGGGTCAAGGATCGAGTTGGAAAGACTTCTGGATCGGTAACTTTGGCCACGCCTCCTAGAAGCTGGCGCACTGCAAACATGACATCGAGGACGGAGGACTTCCCGACCCCATTGGGTCCGAGAAGCAGCGACAGCTCGTCGAGCTTCAAATCGAAGTTGACGAGACACTTGTAGTTGTCCACGTAGAGCCGCTTGATCATCTCTCGCCTCCTAGCGTTGCAGGCGCTACCTGCTCCCGAGCTACTTGTCCTACCTACCGAGTGATGTGGTGACCCCCAAACGCTTCAACCGTGGAATCCCAATTCCTCGACAAGCGATGGTACCAGGCAGGCACAAACGATTCCTCGCCCGTGAGGAAACCAAAGACCTCCTCCCCCCCAGAGGTGGGCGGGTGGCGGCAAGAGCGAGCGCAGCGAGAGCGAGTCGTCAGACGCCCCTCCCCCCCCACCCCGAGTCGCCGCCCACGCAAGAGTTTGGGATCACCCGCGCAGTGGCCTAAGGTTGCGGGCAGGATCCAGCACGGTGCACGGATCGGTCCACG
>QIHU01000038.1 GCA_003231035.1 Acidobacteriota bacterium | reverse complement strand
GTCTACATCGTGGCCGGCCACGATCTGCACCACCAGGCGGTTCTTGCCGAGCGCTATCTGAGCCTGTGAAGAGAAGTCGGGGCGCTAGCCCGCATAGAGTTGCAACTCCACCCCCACCCGGTCGGCCATCTCCATCGTCGTGGCCAAGTGAGGATGGCGCAGGATGACGTAGCCATCGGAGATCAGCGTCTGCAACCAGTTGCGGCGGTGGGCACCGACGGGTAAGAGTTCCACCGAGGTGATGTGCTCGCCGAAGCGGGCGAGGAGTCGTTCCAGACCCTCGATGCGTTGGATATGACCGTTGCCCTGGGCCCGTTTGAAGATGATGGCGGCGTTGTAGCGGCGCTCCCACGGCTGGGTGAGCCGGCCGGTGCAGACCGCTTCGGCCCAGCCGGTGAAGCTGTCGAAGTCGCAGCCGTAGTTCATCAACTCGACCGATCGGGCGCCAGGGGGGCGGGCCCCGATCTCGCCAAAGACGGCCTCGCCCTCGGCCGTGCGGTACCACTCCATGTGGGTGAAGCCGGTGGAAAAGCCGAGGGCTTTGAGCACCCGAACCCCCATTTCTCGGCCTCCGGCGAGGTGCGGAGCGTTGAAGTCGCGCAAGGTGATGGTCTGCGGGCTGATCCACTCGACGGTGCGGGCGATCAGCGGTCGGGGGCGGTAGAAGGCGATGTTCGAATAGAGAATCTCGCCGCCTGCCGAGATGGTGTCGAAGGTGTACTCCTCGCCGTCAATAAACTCTTCGACGCTGACCTCGGCGACGTGGCTCAGCCGCGGTAGCAGCGCTTCTAGTTGGTCCATGTCGTCCACCCGGTGGGTGTCGGCCGAGCCGGCGCCGGCGATTGGCTTGACGATCAACGGAAAGCCGATGCGCTCGGCCGCCTCCAATACCTCGTGGTCGGTGGTCGCTCGGGCGTGGTGCGGGGTGCGGATCCCGGCGCGGTCTAGCACCTGCTTCATCACCTCTTTGTCGCGGAAGGGGAGCGTTTGTTCGACGGTCATGCCGGGAAGGTCGAGCGCTTCGCGCAGCCCTGCCGCCAGTACCATGCCGGGTTCCCACAAACACTCGACACGGTCGATCTTGCTGGCCAGCGGGTGGCGTCGCACGGTGTCGATCACCACCTCCTCGTCGAACAGTCGCGGTACCCGAATGTAGGCGGCGAGACTCTCGCGGGTCATCGCGGGCAGCCCGCCCTGAGGAGAGTCCGCCAGGCCAATGACCTGGGCGCCGACCCGTGCCAGGCCACGGGTGAAGAAGGGCATTTCGGACGGAAAGCCGGGTGCGATCAGCAAGATGTTCATCAGGACTCCATGATCACGCGAACCCGTTGGACGAGTCGCATCAACGCTTGGACAACCACGTCCGTTTCCGCATGGCGCAGGACCACGTAGCCCTCGCCTTCGTAGCTGCTGGATTTTGGCTGGCCGGGCTTCGGCAATTTGACCTCGACCACCAACTCTCCAATCTCCTCTTGCGCCTGCTTCAGACCGAGCACGGCGCGCACCGGCCCGCTGCCCTGGCCACGCAGAAAGGCGGCGCCCGTCGCCCAGCGCCGCGGTGGTGGATCCCACTCGCCGAAGATCATCAGCCGAGCCCAGGCGGCCAACATGTCGAACTCGTGCGCTTGCGAAAGCAGGGTGGTGATCTGGGCTCCCGGCGGCCGCGCCGCGACTTCGGAGACGGCGATCGAGCCGTCTTTGCGGCGGAACCACTCCAGGTGGGTCAGGCCGGTACCCATGCCCAGCGCCGCGAGAGACCGGGTGACCGTCTCTTCAACCTCGGCCAGCCGTGGCTCCATGCGTTGGCGCGGGAGCGCGACACACCACTGGATCCACGGGTTCTCGAGCGCTTCGAGCGGGGTGGGAATGTAGCGCGTGTAAGAGTGCCAGACTGGCTTGCCGGCGATTGAAACGGTTTCCCACGAGTACTCCGTGCCGACGACAAACTCCTCTAGAAGCAACTCGCGACCTGGCGCGGGGTGCGAGAAGGCCAGAGCCTCTTCCAGCTCGGACTTGGATTCCACTCGGAAGGTTGCCTTGGCGCCGGCACCAGCGGGTGGCTTGAGCACCATGGGGTAGCCGACCTCGGCGGCGAAAGCTAGCGCGGCGTGGGCGGAATCGGCCAGGCAGTGGCGCGCGCAGGGTATCCCGGCGGCGCGCAGGACGGTCTTCATTCGTGCCTTGTCGCGGAAGTTCTCGGCGGTCGCGGCATCCATCCCTTCGAGGCCGAGGAGTTCGCGCGCTTGAGCCAGCGGGACTTGTAGTTGTTCGAGCGCCCCCATCAGGCAATCAAGACCGCCGAGGTGCTGGCCGAGTCGGCGCGCGCCAGCGGCCAGCTCTTGGGGATCGAAACAGTCATCCACCTGCTCGTGGCCTGCCAGTTTGTGCGCCAGCGCCGGGGGAATGCGGTCCGCGGGCTCCTGGGTGAGCAGGCCGAGGCGAACTCCTCTGAGGCCGGCCGCCGCACCCACGAAACGCAAAGTCGCCGGGAGGAGGAACGGGGCGACAAAGAGGACCCTAACCATCGTAGAACTGGCTCATGATGGCAGCAGTATAAGATGCGGACCCCTGGTATCGGTGGCCCCTGTCTACCACGCGGGCGCCGGGCCGGAGAGTCAAGACGAGGATCGAACCGATGCGCGACGTGGTGACTGCCATTCTGGGCGGAGGCCAAGGCAGCCGCCTGTGGCCTTTGACCCGCAATCGAGCCAAGCCGGCGGTGCCGGTCGGTGGCAAGTTCCGCTTGATCGACATCCCGATCAGCAACAGCCTGCACGCGGGCATTCGGCGCATTTTTGTACTGACCCAGTTCAATAGCGCCAGCCTGCACCAGCACATCGCCAACACTTATCGTTTCGATAACTTCAGCCGCGGCTTCGTCAACATCCTGGCGGCGGAGCAAAGTCTGGAAAATCGTGACTGGTACCAAGGTACCGCCGACGCGGTGCGCCAGAACCTCAACCGATTGACCTATCAGAACCCTCGCGAGGTGCTGATTCTCTCGGGCGACCAGCTCTATTTGATGAACATGCGGGCCTTCGTCGAGCAGCACCGCGAGAAGGAGGCCGAGTTGACCGTCGCCGTCAAAGCGGTACCCCGCGACGAGGCGTGCAACCTCGGGATCATGCGCATGGACCGCCACGGCCGCATCGTTGAGTTCGTCGAGAAACCACAGGAGGAGAGCGAACTCGACCGGTTGACACCGCACGCCGAAACCCTCAACCGCCTCGGTTTCGATGCGCCGCAGGGATACCTGCTGGCGAGCATGGGGATCTACGTCTTCAAGACCGGGGTGATGGTCGACCTTTTGCAGGGTAGCGACGACCTCGATTTTGGCAAAGAAGTGATCCCCAAGGTGATTCACGACCACCGGGTCTTTGCCTTTCCCTACGATGGCTATTGGCGCGATATTGGAACCATCGGCGCGTTCCACCAGGCCAATCTGGAATTGGCGTTGCCGGTTCCGCCGCTCAACCTCTACAGCTCCGTCCATCCCATCTTCACCCACGCTCGCTTTTTGCCCGGGGTGAAGATTCACGACTGCGAGGTGAGCCACTCCGTTCTGGCCGATGGCAGTGTCATCATCGGCGGCGAGATTCATCGCTGTGTGATTGGCATTCGCTCGGTGATTCGCGAGGGCTCAGTCCTTGAGGACTGCGTCATGATGGGCGCCAACTTCTTCGAGGCGGGAGGTAGCGATAGCGGTCAGATTCCGCTGGGCGTGGGCAAGAACTGCGTCATCAAGAACGCGATTCTCGACCGCAACGCCCGCATCGGCGACAACGTGCGGCTGGTCAACGCGGAAGGTGTGAGCGAAGCGGATGGCGCCAACTACTGCATCCGCGATGGAGTGATCGTGATTCCCAACGATGTCGAGATCCCGAGCGGGACAGTGATTTGATGACCGGCGGGCCACCAGGAGACGGTGGCAACGTTTCCCCGGAAGGGGAGGAAGGGGAAGAGGCCGCCGCCTTACGGCTCTGCCTGATCACCGCTGAGCTGGCCCCTTTCGCCAAGACCGGAGGATTGGGGGATGTGTGCGCGGCGCTCACCCGGTATCTGCACGGGGCCGGTCACGACGTGCGGGCCTTTGTTCCCCTCTACGCCAAAATCGATCGCGGCGACCACCACTTTGTGGCGGTCGAGTTCTTGCGCAACGTGCCGCTAGCGCTAGGGCCCTGGGAACTCGAGTTCACCGTCTATACCGCGGCCCACCCGGGAGCCCCGTCGCTCGGCCTCTACTTCATCGATTGCCCGGCGCTCTATGGTGACGGCAGCTTCTACACCGGCACCCAAGAGGATGCTCTGCGCTTTGCCTTCCTCGGCCGCGCGGCACTGACCTGCTGCCAGCGCATGGGCTGGTCCCCTGAAATCGTGCACTGCCACGATTGGCACACCGCCCTGGTGCCGCTCGACTTGCGCACGCTCTTCTCCTGGGACCGACTCTTTGCCCAGACCCGCACCGTCTTGACCCTGCACAACGTCGGCTATCAAGGTGTCTTCGGCAGTCAGCAGCTTCTCGCGCGGCTCGGGCTCGAGTCGGTGGCGGCGAAGCTCCATCAAGAGGATCTCCAGGTGGGCCGCTTGAACTTCCTCAAGACCGGGCTACTCTACGCCGACCTGCTGACCACGGTCAGCAGGACCCACGCCCTGGAGATCCAAACCCAGCGCTACGGGATGGGGCTCGAAGAGATGTTGCGGGCGCGCAGCGACCACCTGATTGGGATCGTCAACGGTGTCGACTACGAAGAGTGGAACCCGGCCACCGACCCCCACCTGCCGGTTCACTACGACGCCGAGGATCCCTCCAACAAGGGACAAGTCAAGCAACACCTGATGGCCGGCATGGGTATCTCGGGTGATGCCTCGACCCCGCTGGTCGGGATCGTCTCGCGGCTCACCTCGCAGAAAGGGTTCGACCTCTGCTTCGAGGTCTTGCCCGAACTGCTGCGCCGCCGCCCGCAGCTGCGCTTGGTGGTTCTAGGTAGCGGTGAGAGGCGCTATGAGGAATTCTTCTTGTCACTAGAGGCGACCTATCGCGGCCGGGTCGGCTTCTACCGCGGCTACAACAACCCGCTGGCGCACCTGATCGAGGCGGGTAGCGATATCTTTGTGATGCCTTCGCTCTATGAGCCCTGCGGCCTCAATCAAATGTACAGTCAGAGGTATGGCACCGTGCCGGTGGTGCGGCGTACCGGTGGTTTGGCTGATACGGTGGAACCGTTCGATCCCGCGACCGGTCGCGGAACCGGCTTTGTTTTTGATCACTTCACCCCCCAGGGGCTCCAATGGGCCTTGCAACGCGCGCTCGACACTTTTGCCGAGCCCGCACTGTGGTCTCGGTTGATCGCCAATGGGATGGGACGTGATTTTTCTTGGGAAAAACAGATTGAACGCTACGTGGCGCTCTACCGCACCTTGACGACTGGGATTCGATGAGCAAATCCAAACAGAATCCAGCGAAGACGGGTGGGATGGGAAAGGAAACCGAGCCGATGGTGGATGACGACGGCTCGAAGCGTTGGCGGCAAGTCGAAGAAATTGTCCGCCATCTGGAGCCGCGGATCATCGAGATGCTGCGCGAGAAACAGATTCCTCCGTCGGAGGCCTCGTCACTCCTAGAGGACATTGTGACCCTGCTGCTCTACCGCTGGAAAGAGGTGTCGAGGCCCGAAGCGTGGGTGCTTGAGATGGTGCGAAACCGTATCAAGCGAATCGAAGAAGCGCGCAAGAAGGCCGCCGAAGAGAGTTAACTTATGCGCTCCGTCTCGGTCCGGCGCCAAAACTGGATCAGCCCCCAGAAATGGTCGGTGAAACTCTCCAGTTCGTGGTCAGGGTAGAGCGACGCCACCTTGGTTCGGACCGTCTCCAAAGCGGTGTCGGAGCCGAAGAACTCCAGCGCCACCTCGTCGAGTTGCGAGAGGTGACGGTCGCAGAACTCCTCGAACCGTTGCGTTTCGAGCCGCTGATTGGCGATGGCACCGTAGGCCGCTAGCTTCTCTTCGTAGCTCAGCTCTTCGCGGTCGGCGATGGCGTAGTAGGGATCCCAATCGGCCGTGCGATGCATCTTGCGATCGGTGGCGGCGCAGAACAGGCTCCAACGCAGTTGTGCCTTGACCAACCAGGGAAAATGGAAGTGGAGCGAAGTGACCTGCGAATCGGGGCAAGCATTGGCGAAGTCGATGGGCTGGAAGACACCGTCTTGGCGTAGCGCCTCGCACGAATTGAAATCCCAGCCGAAGAAGGTATTGATGGTCAGCGTCATATCGCGCAAGGTCTGCGCTTCGCTCGCGTCGAGGAAGTTGAAATCCACTTGGTAGCGGTCGTGGAGTGGGGCGGAGGGGTCGTAGTTGACGATCCGCACCTGCGGACCCACACCGATACAGCGGACGAACAGGTCGTGAGGATCCACCGCCTTTTGCAAGTGCATGACCCGCGTGCCACTCTTTTCGTAGGCCGTTTTGAGGGCCTCCGCGTCGCCGATCCGGTCGACCCCCACCCAGGCTCCGCCGTCGTAGGGTTTCATGTAGAACGGGTAGCCGAGTTCCTCGCCGATCTTGGAGATGTCGAAGAGTTTGGCGTAGCGCTCGAGGGTCGGTTCTAGGTCCGGGGTGGGCTCGTACTCCTTCGGCGGCACCATCCAAGTATCCGGCACCGGGAAGCCGAGGCGCATCATGGCGCAGTAGCTGGTCGACTTCTCCATGGACTGCAACGACCACGGGTTGTTGAGGACATAGAGGTCGTCCATCAGGACCGCCTTCTTGATCCACTCGCGGCTGGTGTGGTACCAGTGGGTGATGCGGTCCAGGACGACGTCATAGCGCACCGGCTGGCGAAGGTCGTAGGGCTCGATGGTGACCCGGTCGACCTCGAAGCGCATCCGATCGCCGCCGATCTCCAGCTCCAAATCGAGCCGCTTGAGGATCTCTTCGTAACAGATGGGCCAACACAGGTCAGCACCGAGAGAGAGTCCGATTCGTTTGGTGATTTGGGCCATGATCGTCCTTTGGTCGCGGTTTGCCGGAAGGGTCGATCCTACACCGATGGGGACCCTTGGACAGGCGCGGCGCTCCAGCTGCTGGGCGGACTGCTAGACGCCAAGTCTGGAGTTAAGTTGCTCTCTGAATTCTCTGAACTCATCCGAATCGGGGTCGGCAATCTCACCAAGGAGAAAGAACCGATGGGTGGTAGGAGATTCTCGATGAGCCAGATCGCTGTCAAGCTTGGCAACGCCAACGATGGTCCAGCACTCAGCAAATCCTCGTTCTCGTGCTTTCAGGTGGCTCTTCTCCGCTTCTCCGATGCGGTTGTGGATATTGGAGACGTCCTTGCCCCCTTTGATCTCAATGGCGAGGATCGGTCTCAGCTGCTTCGATGGCAACTCGCTCAATATGGCGATGTCTGGATCGGCAGCGAATGCTATTCGGATGGGGTTGCCAGCAGCGTTTTGGATCTCGATGAAGTCGCTGTGTTCTCGGAGAATGTGTGGTTGAACGTGATGCTTGATGAGGTTGAAGACTTGCTTGGTAGCTTTTTGGCCGATGCGATTCTGGTGGCTTCCTCGCAGCTGTGCGCCCAGGGTAAGCAACGTGAGGTCGTGCACGCTACTCTGGGAGAGGTGTTTGGTGTTGAGGACGAAATAATCGGCACTTGCAGACAAGCACTTGCAAAGACCAACTAGCTGAGAACTTTGCTTGTCAGAGAGAGTTCCCTTTTCTTCCATGGACTTGAAGGGTCCAAAGCCATGCTCCTTGCCGTAGAGCTGTTTTTGTGAGAACCCCAGTAGCAGTCGGTAGTAGCCGAGTAGCCTTGGGTTTTTCTGAAGTAGCTCTGGCACAGGGAAGATAGTCTCCCCTCGCAGTCCCCATCCCGCGAGTTTTTGCAGTGCCGCTTTGCTTCCGAATTCTTGAAGCTCTCGGTCAATGTCGGCGATGTTGGTCTTAGCGACAGTTTCGAGCAGCGCTTGGAGCAGAAAGCTGGACCTAAGTGCTTGAAGCCTCTCGTAGAACGAGAGTTGCAGGTCCGGCCAAGGGGTATTGAATTCTGAGATGATGGTATCAACCAGTCTCTATGAGGTGGCGTCAAGAGTGAAGAGTGTCCTTGCGGTGCACCGGATTCGCTCAAGAGCAATCTGTACGTACTCGGGATTGAGTTCGATGCCCACATAGCGTCTGTCTTGTTGCTCGCAAACAGCCCCAACGGTGCCAGAGCCGAAGAATGGGTCGAGAACCCAGTCCCCGGGAAGGGAACTAGCTAGAACACAGGGCTCGACGAGCTTTGGGGGAAAGGTGGCGAAGTGAGCCCCAGAGAAAGGTTCCGTGGGTATCGACCAAACAGTGCGACGATTTCTGCCATTGACACGAACATTGGCCTGATCGTAGTGGTACCGAAGCGATTTGGAGAGTTGGAAAACGTACTCGTGAGCTCTTGTTGGTCGATCTTTGACGCTCTCGGGCATGCAATTGGGCTTTTCCCAGATGATGTCCCCGCGTAGATACCAACCGGCTTCTTGCAGTGCGAAAGCTAGCCTCCACGGGATGCCGATGAGATCTTTTGGCTTGAGACCCTTGGGCGTCTTGGCCCTGTGAGCCATGGCCCTGACAGGATTCTTCTTGTCAGGTGCTCGGTAGGCGCGGTTGCCGCTCGTGTAGCTGTCACCGATGTTAAGCCATAGAGTTCCATCGTCTCGGAGGACTCTACGCACCTGCTCAAAGACGGCCACAAGTCGCTCGATGTACTTGTAGGGGTCGTTCTCGATGCCGATCTGATCGTCTTCTCCGTAGTCTCGTAGTCCCCAATAGGGTGGTGAAGTAACGCAGCATCGGAACCAGTTGCTTGGAAGTTGTTGGAGGATTTTCTCAGCGTCTCCCTGCAGGACAGTGGAGTCTGTGAGGCAAGATGCGGGGCTTTTCTTCGACACGCAGTAGAGTCCATTGGAGAGTGAAAGCGAGAAGCAACCCTGGAGATGCCTCAGAGAGCTCCGGCTAGGATGCTGGCTATTCTAGCAACTGTCCTTGCCAGATGTTAGCTGTCGTGTCTAGTCGATTCTGTCGCAGCTGCCACTGTTGTTGTCGCTTGGTAGAGGCGGCTCCTGCGGTGGCGTTTGAAGACCCTCCTCAATAGCCAGCAGCTGACGAGCGCTTGGATCGCCACGGTGCTCACCGAGAGGATCCACAGGTGGCGCAGTTCGAACCCGGGGCGGCTGGCTAGCCAGATGGCCGGAGCCACAAAAGTCACCAGGCGGGTGGCGCTACTGAACAGGGCGGGGAGGGTGTTGCCGATCCCCTGGAAGATGCTGGAACAGGTGAAGATGATCCCGGTGGCGACGAAGTTCCACGAGATGATGCGCAGAAACTCGCTGCCGACCTCGATCACCGCGGCGTCGCTGGTGAACAAGGTAACGAGCCACTGCGGTCGCACCTGGCACAACAAGGTCAGCGCCAGCATCAGCGAAGAACCGATGAGGGCGGCGGAACGGAAGGTCTGGCGCACGCGGTCGAAGTGGCGGGCGCCGAAATTCTGCCCAGCGATGGGAGCGGTGGCGAAGGCGATGGCCATGGCGGGCAGAAAAATGGACTGCATCACCCGGGATCCCACCCCGAAGCCGGCCTGCGCCTCGGCTCCGAAGTTACGGATGATCCAGTAGACCACCGTGACGTAGATGAAGATCAAGGCGAACTCTCCGCCGGGCGGTAGGCCGATCTTGAGGATCCGTTTCCAGGCGTCCAGGCGCGGGCGCAGCAATTGGCGATCAAAGCTGACGTATTTCTCCAAGCGCAGGAAGTACAACAGCATCAGCACCACGCCGACGGCGATCGAAATGGAGGTCGAGAGGCCAGCTCCAGCGACCCCGAGCGGCTTGTGGGTCAGCCAGCCGGCGATCAAGATGGGGGAAAGAATGACATTGAGCATTACGGTGAGCATCTGCACCACCATCGTCGGTTTGGTGATGCCGGTTCCGCGCAGCGCCGACCCCATCGCCACCAGGGCGAATTGCAGTGCCAGTCCTGGCAGGAACCACTTCAGATAGACCACCCCCGCCGCCTGGGTCGCCGCGTCGGCCCCCAGTGTTCCCATGTAGAGGCGAGAGGCCCAGTAGCCGCCCAGCAGGGTTGAGAGGGCGCAGCCGGCGGCGAGAACCAGGCTTTGGTTGAAAATGAGGTTGGCATCCCGCTGGTCCTTGCGACCGCTCGACTGGGCGATCAAGGCCATGGTGCCGACCCCCAGGATCTGGGTCAGCGCCATCACCAAGAACTGTGCGTTCCCAGCCGCGCTAACCCCGGCGATGGCAGCGTCGCCCAATTGGGCGACGAAGTAGAGATCCACCAAATAATACGGCGCGGCGAGTTGAGCGATATGGCGGGAAATCGAGCCTTGGGTTAGATCCTGCATTGTGCTGACGCCTTGGGGAGTTGCACGTCCAACCGGCTACTCTCGCGGCAACACCCCCGCGAGTTCGCAGTGGGAATTCCCGAGCGGGCCTAAACCTTGCGGACCTAGCCTCTCAGGCCTTCAGCCCTTCCTTCTCCATCGCCAGCAGCCACTTCTTGGCCTCCTTGCCGCCGATGTAGCTACCGATTCCAGACTTGTTGGTCACGATGCGGTGGCAGGGAATAATGATGGGAATCGGGTTGACCACCAGACTCGCCAAGACCATTCGGTAGGCATTCGGGCGGCCCGCTCCGGCCGCGATCTTGCGATAGGTCCGCGTTCTACCGTAGGGAACCTTCGCTGTCTCTTTGAGCACCCTGCGGGCAAAAGTGCTCATGTCTGAGGAGCCGAGATCGTAGTCGAGCCCTGGATTGGGTCGCGCCCCGGCGAAAAATTCAGAGAACCTCCCGTAGAGTTCGTCCAAGAATTCCGAGTCCGGTAGCTTGGCAAAGGGCAAAAAGCGCCGTTTCTCGTGGCCACGCGGGCCAACAATCACAGATACCGCCTTTCGGTCACGCAATTCGACTCCAATGTCGCCAATCGGCGATGGAAT
>QIHU01000698.1 GCA_003231035.1 Acidobacteriota bacterium | reverse complement strand
TCGGCGGTAAAAGGGGGCCGCGCCCGAATCAACTGTTGCACGCCGTCCACCAGGAAGGTCACCTTGGCGATGCGATCGCCACTGACCAACGCCTCCGCCCGAAAAAGGCCCAGCGTCACTTCACCTTGCGGAACCGGAACCAACAAGAGTGCATCAGGTCCCTCCAAGGCGGTCGCTGTCTCGTCCACCTTGCCCACCAACGCCACCACGGTGGTTTCCGCATCTTCTTCACGAGGTTCGCGCGGCACCTGAAAACCCGCCGTCAGGTACCCCAGAGCGCCGCTGATCTCGTCGCGCACCCGGAGGCGAATCACAAAGGAAGACAAGGGGCGCAAAAGCCGATCCGCGGCCAGAGGCACCGGTTTGGTGAGCGCATCGGAATCCAGCTCAAAGCGCACCCGAAAATCCTCAAACACCTTGCCGGCACTCTCCACCACCCCATCCAACGTGACTCGATACTTGCCCTTGTCGTCCGCCTGCAACTGGATCTCCGGCGGCAGCGTCACCAAAAAGCGGGTTACCAACCGCTGGCGGCGCTTGCGGGGGAAGTGCACGCTCAACGCCTCAGCCTCGAGAGCCGGCGCCAACGCCGCTTTCGCCTCCGGCACCACCGTCGCCGCCGCTTCGCGCGCCCAAGCCTCGAGGTTGGGAGGAGGCGCCACAAAAGTACCGATCGCTCCGCGCGTCGGCCGTTCCTTGCTATACCCCCACAACGCCTCGATCCCTGTCGCCCGATCCACGAGGTCGGCCTCCTTGCACGCCTGGCGGTCAAACCGGCGCCCGTTCTCCCAGATCTCCTGAGCCTGGCGCAGGTAGTAGTCCATCTTCGACGAATAGAGCGCCCGTTTCGAGTCAAACGGCTCCCAAATCCGATAAGGCGCTCCCGGGCTAGGCAGGTACAGCACTAACTGAGGACTCTCGACCCACGGTGGCAACTCGCGCCCCCGCTTACCCTTCTCTTGAACCTCCCGACGGACCTCCGGCTCCAAAACGCTCTGCGCCTCAATCGCCCTCCTCCCCGCCAATCCGGCAGGTGAATAGCGCCAGATCTCCAACGGTTTGAACGCCAATCCGCAGTCAATCCGCTGCCGAGAGGTCGGTTTCCCACTGACAAACAACAATCGGTAGCGCACATCGCGCGGCGAAAGATAGGAAGACCGCGCCAGCAGCGTCCGCCGACGAATCCCCTCCATCAACTCATTGTCCGGCGTCTCAGGAATCGGATCGGCAGCCAAGAACTCATCGATAAAAGCCTGCCGCCCCCCCTCGTCGAGCCCTAAGAGCCGCGTGCGCTGCTCCGAACTGAGCAACAGTCCAGGACCGTCCTGAAAAAAGGACCGCTGCGCCTCCGGCCACAGCGTAGGGTTCGTGGGTGTATCCGCGGCCACCAAGGGCGAAACCGCGACAACCAACCAAGGAACTAGGCAGAGGAGCAGGGACCGAACAGTTGGATAGGAAGCCATAAGACATGCTACCCGATGCAATGAAGATGCCCGCCCCGCCCCCGGGCGGCAAGCCGCCCTTCCGCCCCCCGCCCTTTTTTTATGGGGGTTTCTCTCCGAAACCCCCTCGCCGCAAGAAACGTGGTTCTTGCGGCTCACCCCGTAGGAGTCCGGCCTAAGCGGCCGGGCTCGCCTCGCGGCTCGCGCGCTCCGCTCAACACCCTGGTTCCCGAGACGCGAGGTGGCGAGCCTACGGACTGGCCCACAAGACGCGAAGCGGCGAGGTCTCAGTGGTGCATCCCGGACAGCGGTACCGAGAGCCGAGCGCAGCGAGGCGCGAGGCCCCCACCAACACCCCACCCCCAAACCAGCGCCATCGGATCGCCCTCTCAACCCTCTCGACGACCAGCCGCCGAAAGGCGGGGCTCGTCTCGTTCGCGGAGCGGACCGTGAACCTGCGGGCACCAACCAGCGGAGGGCACGAATCGACCCGCGCAGGAAAGCGCCCGAACCTGCCAGAGAGGAGCGCAGCGACACCTCGTCGGGGGGCCTGGGCGAGAACCCCGCTTCTTGCCCAGGCGGGGGCTGCGCGACAGCCCCCGATCCAACAAGGGTGGGGGTCCGGGCGGGCGCGGGCGCCCGGAGCGGGTCGACACGGAGGGCACCGCTAGCCCACGCAGGTGGCAGGGGAGCGCAGCGAACGAGACGAGCCCCGCCCCCTCCAGCGAAGCCGCGCTACCGATCAGCTTCGGCGATCTGATGGCGCAAAAGCTCATTCTCGAAAGCCATCCCCACCTGCGCCGCCGCCAGCTCCAGAATCTCAATATCTTCGATCGCCTCGCCACTGCGCCCATTGTCAGCATAGATCGCGGCGATCACCTTCTGGGTTCCCAGAATCGGAAAGATGACCGACTGCCCCGTCAGCGGCTCCCCCAGCGTCCGCACAAAGCCGGCGGGCAGCCGAACCTCATCGAAAGCAAACGAACGAGCTTCGCCCGATCGCACGCACTGACTGAGCCCGCTCTCTTCGTCGAGCTGAATTCGCAAGTTGCGGGTCAACTCCGCCAGGGGGCGACCGTCCGCCGTCTCGCCGAACGCACCGAGTGCCGCCAGACTATTGCGACGGACCAGAAACAGGACTGCCCGCTCGACCGACTCGGAGATGATGTGCATCAAGTTCAGCGCCACCGTCGCCGAGATCAACCCGGATCGCAGATCGCCAAAGACCCGGCGCAGACGTGCCATCTCCTCGGTACCGGTCGCTCGGCCCGCTGACCGAGCCGAGCGGCCATTGAGAAGATTGTGCAACAGATTTCCCACACAGGCCGCCACCGCATCGGGATCCGCCGGCAAAGCGGCCACTGCGCCGGCGCCGTAAGCCTCACCCAGTGGAAATCCTTCATCGACCAGCGCCACCACCGGAATATCAGAACAAGCACGACATACCGCGCGCAGGTCAGAAACGCGACGATCGACGTGGCGCAGATCGAAGAGGATCAACGGTGTTCTCTCCGCGCTAGCCATTCCGGCGACGGACGGTTCGACCCTACAGACGTGGGCTCCTAACCAACGCAGCGCCTCGCGACAGCGCGCGAAGAAGACCTCGTCAGAGGTCACCACCCGCACTTCCGCGGCTTGCGTCGCAAGTCGATCACCGGTCGAGGGAAAGGGCGCCTTCTCCGCCACCCTCTCCAACTGCGCGGTCATCGCTCCACCAGCGATCGCCACGGCCGGTTCCACCACAGCGGTGCGCGCACCGCTGTGAGGAAGGCGCACGGAAGGCGAACTTGCGATCCGCGTGGAATCCTCTCTCGAGGAGCCGGTAGTGGAACCACGGCGATTGCGTTCGTCAAAGATGCGCGCCGCCTCCATGAGAACCATCTGCGTGTTGAGGTCCGAATCTTCGAGAACATCACCGGGATAGAGCGAAATATCGTCCACCGGACGCAGGTCGTCCACCACAAACTCGAATCGACCATCATGCCACTGCACGATCTCATTGATCGTCTGCTTGATCTGATCGAACACCGCCTCGCGCAAAGCCTCGGCGTCCACATCGCCTTGGGCGAGAAGAATCGCCCCCAGGGTGCGCTTCTCCTCATGGCCATTCTGCAGGTTAATCGCGTGCCGCAAGCGCTCTGGGTCGAGCACCCCCCGGCGGACCAACATATCCCCCACCAGCGGCTGAGTGTCCCCTCGGGCGCTGATCAGCTTGCCGCGGTAGAAGCCCACCATCGCTCGCTTCTCACCCTGCACCATGACCAGTGTGCCGGTACGCCTACCGAGGTGGATGAACTGCATGACGTCGGAGCCGGAGACATCCTCCAGATTGCCAGAGATGCTCATCCATCCGACTCCGCGTCCGCTCCGCCACGAACTAGCTGCATCAGACTCTCTAGCGTCCTCAGCTTGCGATCTTTGGCCTCGAAAAGTCCGGCGGCAAACAGCGCCGAGGCGGCATGGGCGGACAACACGTCCAGCAGATCCCGATCCTCAGCGCCGAGAATGGGCTTATGGTCGAGCAGCTTCAGGATCACCAGGACACCGACGAGGGTGCTGCGCACCCGCAAGGGAACTACCGCCAACGTATTTGAGTCACCGCTGGGACCGGTCCGCAAGACGCCATCCACCAGTGTTGAGTCGACCATGGAATCGCCCCCTTGGTAGCGCCCATCACTGAAGGGAGAGGCGACCGGCCCGTCGAATCCTTCCGCCAGAGCGACCTCGCATCCCTGGCCTGGTGTCCTCTGCAAGAGCAGAACGAAACGCTCGGCTCCCAACAGATTGATCGCGATTTCGGCAATCGAGACCTGCACCTCATCCGGCGTCAAGGAAGAGTAGAGCTGATAGGTCGCCACATAGAGGTTCATCAACCGCTCCGCCTGGTGCTCCGACTCCACCAACCGTATCGCCAGCTCCTGGACATCCGAGTCCGAGGCCGATAGGCGGCGTTCCAACTGCTCCACGCGCTCCCCTGCCGACTGCGCTTCGCCCTGGGGTGATAAGCGCAGGTTGTTTTCGAGTGTCCGGGTGAGTTCGGCGGCGCGGTCGAGAGTCGATCGTAGCTGGTCGACCAACTCGGCTCCGCTCATTCGAGGATCTTCGGATAGATCTTCATCACCGAACTCACCACGGTGAGGCGTGGTGTCCATCGGAATCGATGTTGGGAGTCTAGCGATTGTAGCAACCCTCTTCAATGACTATCACAACTGTTTCGGAAGACCCTTCGCCATGCAGCCTCTTGCGCATTCCCAAAGTGCGCAGAAAAAACATCGCACGCGACAACTCTCCCCACGGGGCCAATCAGTGAAGTGCTTAGAACCCCCAAAGGCGGGACGAACTCCAGCAAATCATCCACTACGGCCCAGAAAACAGCAGTTTGTCTACATCATCGGCTTCACTGGCACTGAGCTTGCTGTGGATGGGGCATATCCTGACAGCTTGGCCTCACCTGCTGCGGAAACGCGCTAATACTTGTCACTCGACCGACAAAGAGTGTCAATGACCCCGTTTGCCTGCCGTTCAACGTTGGACCCAGGGCAATCTAACAATATTCATTCATTTTTCTGATCAACCCTAGCCGCTGGCCGGAAACTCCGGCCTAGCACCAATACCACCCTGCCAATCAGGGTGAGCGGGAAAGAGGAGGTCCGATCTTGGGGCAGGCGAAGATTCTTTTGGTGGACGACTCGAAAACCACCTTGTTTATGGAGGAGATGATCCTCAAGGCTGACTATGCCTTGGTCCGTGCCTCCGATGGCGAAGAGGCCCTGGTTGTGGCAGCCGCGGAGAGACCGGATCTAGTGCTACTCGACGTGGTGATGCCGAAGATGGACGGCTTCGAAGTCTGCCGCCGGCTACGCGACAGCGAAGCGTGCAAGGAAACACCGATCATCATGGTGACCACGCGCGGCGAGGCCGAGAACATGGAGAAGGGGTATGCCAACGGCTGTAGCGACTACATCGCCAAGCCGTTCAAGAGCCTCGAACTCCTCACCAAAGTCAAGAATTACCTAGAACAATAACTGGGCAACAGGGGCGGAATCACCACCATGGGAAGCGAAGACAGAGATCACGGTGCCTACGTTCAGAAGGTACGCGAGAGTACGCGCCAGTACATCCAGGAACTACTCGACGAAAACACGCGGCTGCGGCGGCTGACCGCCTCGCAGGAGAGCGGCAATCAGCGTTTGCAGGATGAGAGCGCATCGCAACAAGAGCGCATCGAGCGCCTTCGGACCGAGCTCGCTCATTTCAAGACCAACCAGGCGCAACTCCAAGAGCAGATGGCCGAGATTGAAGCGGCGAATCAGCGGTATTCGACACAGTACCTTGAGGTCGAACAGCGCAACAATGACCTGGCCAACCTCTACGTCGCCAGCTATCGCCTTCACGGGACCCTCGATCGCGAGCAGATCCTCACCGCCATCCAAGAGATCGTCATCAACTTGATTGGCTCCGAGGAGTTTGGGATCTACGAGGTCGACCAGCACGAGACCCTGAGTTTGATCTCTTCGTTTGGTCTCGATAAGGAGGCATTTCGTTCGATCTCCATCGGCGAAGGCCTCATTGGCGGCAGTGCCCAGAGCGGAAAGCTGTACGTCGCCAATGGCAAGTCACCGACCGAGGCGCTGCCCAGCGAAGGTCATGTAACCGCCTGCATCCCCCTCAAGCTGGACCACCAGGTGATCGGCCTGATCGTCGTGTTCCGGTTGCTGTCACAGAAGGGTGGGCGATTGGAATCGCTCGATCGCGAACTGTTCGACCTCCTCGCAACCCAGGCGGCGACAGCGCTCTACTGCCTCAATCTCGACGCGCAACTGAAGCAGCGGACCGAAACCAACGCATGAACTCCAGCCTGATCCAAGACCCGCGTTCGGAGGCGATACCGGTCCAGGTCGAAGTGCGGCAAGGCGAGCCGGCGACGGACAGCGTCGACCGTTCGAAAGCCTATCTGCACGCGGGCCACCTGTTTGTCTCGTCCACACCCACGGCGATCACCACCATCCTCGGCTCCTGTGTCGCGGTGAGCTTGTGGGACCCCGAGCGGCGTATCGGCGGACTCAACCACTATCTGCTACCGAACCGGGTTGGCAGCGGCCTCTCTTCTCCCCGTTTTGGCAACGTAGCCATCGCCCGCCTGGTCGACGACATCATCGCCCTGGGGGCCTCACCGCGACGATTGCAGGCCAAGATCTTCGGAGGCGCCTGCATTCTGGCCGCCTTCGACGGTGCCCGGACTCATCTTGGCCAAAGCAATGTCCAGATAGCCCGAGAGATTCTCAACCGCCGCGAGGTTCCCATCGCGGCGCAGGCCGTGGGCGGCCAACGTGGCCGAAAAGTGATTTTCCACACCGATGAAGGAGTCGCCTGGGTCAAACTCCTCTGAGTTTTGACCCCTCGCCACAGCTACCATGGAAGTCGACTTCGAAGCTTTGATGCAGGTCTTCTTGACCGAATCCGAAGAGGGCCTCGTGGCGCTCGAAGAGGACATCGTCACCCTGGAGAGACAGCCTCGTAGCAGCGAGACGTTGGCCGAGATCTTTCGCCTGGTCCATACCCTCAAGGGAGATGCCGGGATGCTCGGTGTCACTCCTTTGGCCGAGGTCGCTCACCAGCTCGAAGATCTCCTGGAACGCATCCGTGGCGGCCGAATGGAGATCGACAGCGGCTTGATCACCCTGTTGCTGCACTCCGTGGATGTGATGCGCGGCCTCTTGACCCGAGTCGAGGAAGGCAACGACGGGGTCGGCCCCGATCAACCGGTGCTGCTCTCGCTGCTGGAGGCGGCGGTGCACAAGTCCGGCGGGCCCTCAGCGACGCCCACCCTCGCCGCCTCCCAACTGGATACCGCCCCTCTGGGGCTCCTCACTGAGCAACAAACGAAGACGCTGCGCGTCCCCCTCGACAAGCTCGACAATCTCCTCGACCTCACCGGTGAAGTCGGAATCGCGCGCGGCCAGTTCACCCAAGCCTTGAACGACCCCACCTTCGACCGCCAGCAACTGCTCGAATTCCACCGCGAGAGCGATCGCCTCCATCGGAACCTACAAGAGTCGGTCATGAACCTGCGGATGGTTCCCCTCGGCCCCTCCTTCAGGCGCCACGTGCGCACCATCCGAGACCTGGCTCACGGCAACGGCAAGCAAGCACAGCTAGTGATCGAAGGGGCCGAAGTCGAGGTCGATACCGCCATTATCGAGCTGCTACGCGACCCGCTGATGCACATGATTCGCAATGCCCTCGACCACGGCATCGAGACACCGGAAGTACGCCTCGAAAAGGGCAAGAATCCGGTCGGCGAAATCACTCTGCGGGCCGCCTACCGCGACGGAGGTATCTTGATCGAGCTGGCCGATGACGGCGCCGGCCTTCGCCGTGAGCGGATTCGCGCCCGAGCGCAATCCCTCGGTCTGGCCACCACGCTCGAAGATCCACCCGTGGACGAACAAGACACGACCAGCAGCCAGAGTTCCACGCAGCTCGACCACCTAATTTTCGACCCGGGCTTCTCCACCGCCGATGACGTCACCGCTCTGTCGGGGCGCGGCGTCGGAATGGACGTGGTACGCCGCAACGTCGAGTTGCTGCGCGGCACGGTCAGAGTGAACAGCGAACGGGACCAAGGCACGACCTTCTCGATCCGCTTGCCACTCACCCTGGCGGTGATTGACGGATTCCGCGTCGGTTTGGGCGCGGAAACCTACATCTTGCCCTTGGAATCGATCGTCGAATCGGTGGAGTTGCCGGCCAGCGAAAGCGCCGGGGCCCGCTACCGGGCCAGCGGCGTGGTCGACTTGCGCGGTAACTCGCTTCCCTACCTTCGGCTGCGCCAGCTGCTCCATGTCGACGCCGCTCCGGCGGCGCGAGAAAACGTGGTGGTGGTGCGTCACCAGGGCGACTCGATCGGACTGGTGGTGGATGAGATTCACGGCCAGAGCCAGGTCATCATCAAACCCCTAGAACGCTTCCTTGGCGGCCTGGATGGGATCACCGGCTCGACCATTCTCGGCGACGGCAAGGTCGCATTGATTCTTGACGTAGCGGGCCTCCTAGCCCGCAACGTCCCTCGAGCGCCCATGGAAGCCACGGCGCCCGAGAGTTTGCAGAGATGACCCCAGGGAAGTCAGGGAACCACATCCATTTTTTGTAGAGCATTTTGATAGAGGGAGACCCAGAAAATGACCAAGATCACTAGCCTTGCGTCAGCGCTCGGATTCGTCGCCTCATTGGCGGTAACCCCAGCGTTTGGCCTCGACTTGAAGAGCGACGTCGCCATCCACGGCTTTGGTGGTTGGGCCGTCGGAGACACCGACGGCAACAAGTACCTCGGCGGTGCCTCCAACCGAGGTTTCGACGCGCGCAGCTTCGCGCTCAATATCGCCGCCCAACCGACCGATCAGCTCTCGGTCCACGCCCAGGCCTTCTGGGGGACGCCGACCGGAAACCCCGAAGTCCTCGTCTCCGAACTCGACTTCGCCTTTGCCCAGTGGAAGTTTTCCGATGCCGCCAATTTGCGCGCCGGTATCGTCAAAACACCCTTCGGCATCTACACCGAGCTCTTCGAAGTCGGAACCGTACGCCCTTTCTTCGATCTGCCGCAAGGGATGTACGGCCCTTCTGAAGTGATCGCCAAGGGTTACTTCGGCGTCGGCTTTACCGGCCGTACCGGTTCGGTCGATGGCTGGGAACTCCAGTACGACATTTACGGCGGCGAGATCGAGCTCGACTCCCTAGCCGCCGCCAACCCGCTCCTGTTTAGCGCCGGCCCCGAACCCGCGGCGGGAGGAGAAGGGGGAGAAGGGGGAGAAGGGGAAGCCCCCACCCGCAAGTTGGTGGACATGCTGGGAGGGCGCCTGAACCTGTCCACTCCGCTACCTGGTCTGCGCTTCGGATTCTCCGCTTTCACCGGCGTCCCGGAAGTCGAGGGCGGCGGCGGCGCGGGCATGGGAGACAGTCCCAAGTCGCAGACGGTGATCGGCGCTCATCTAGAGTACCTCTCCGACAAGTGGGCGGTGCGAGCTGAGGCGGCGCAGCGTGACGGCGGTGTCGGTGACATGAATATCGACGCCTCCTACCTCGAGGTTTCCTACTATCTCACCGAGGCATGGCAACTTGCCGCGCGCTACGATCAAGCCGACTTGGAAGTCCGCGAGGAGCCCGAGCGGGTGCCGTTGCCATCGTTCACCGAACACGAGGACATCGCCCTCGGCGTCAATTACTGGTTCAGTCCGGGCTTCGTGATGAAAGCGTCCATTCACTGGGTGTCAGGCAACCTCTTCGCGATCCCCGGCCGCAACCCTAAGATCCTGCGGAAGATGCCGCTAGACTCGGACACCACGCTGTTCCAAGTCGGTTTCCAGTTCAGTTTTTGACCAGGAGAGTCCGTGAAACAGGCCCAACGCAGTCTTGCCGTGATCGTGCTCGCTTTGGCGATCGTCGCCACGGCGAGTAGAGCTCAATCGGCCCTTGGCTTCAAGGTCGTGGTGCACCCGTCGAATCCGCTCTCGGAGCTGTCTCACGCCGAATTGTCGCGGTTGTTCTTGAAGAAGACGACGCGCTGGAACCACGGCGGGACCGTCGCTCCGGTCGACTTGGCGCCAGACCACAAGAGTCGTCGGCGCTTCAGTGAAGAGATTCACCGCAAGGAGGTACGCCGAGTGCAAAGCTATTGGCAGCGGCTGATCTTCTCGGGTCGCGCCACTCCGCCTCCGGAACTCGATAGGGAGAGCCAAGTGTTGGAGTTCGTCGCCGACAACCGTCGAGCGATCGGCTACGTGTCCGCCACCACCGCGGTCGGTGACGGCGTCAAGGTCATCAAAGTGACCGACTGAGGTGCCCGCATGCTAAGCAATATGAAGTTGGCCCACAAGATCATGCTCCTCCCCAGCTTGGCGGCACTCGCCTTGCTGGTGGTGGTCATCCTAAGCCCGCGAGCGGTCACCCGCAATGAGGCATTGCTGACCGAAATCGAGAATGGATATTTCCCCGCCACCGAAGTGGTTCGAGACCTGCGGCAAGCGTTGGGTAATTTCCAGCGCGACTTGCAGGACGCCGC
>QIHU01000336.1 GCA_003231035.1 Acidobacteriota bacterium | reverse complement strand
GTCGGGGTCATCCCCGCCAACGCGCAGACCACCACCGGTGCAATCGCCGGCTCGGTGACCGACCAAGAAGGCACGACAGCCCTACCTGGCGCCGTCATTACCGCGGTTCACGAACCGACGGGAACCCGCTACTCCGCGGTGACCCGAGCAAACGGAAAATTCCGCATTCTCAACGTGCGCGTGGGCGGCCCCTACAAGGTCGAGGCCCAAATGGACGGCTTCAACCCCGGTGAAGACGACGCTCTGTACGTCAAGCTCGGCGAGACGGCCAATCTGAGTTTTGCGCTTTCCCTGGAGACGGTGTCAGAGACGGTCACCGTAGTCGGCACCAGCAGCGCGCTGATCAACCCCACCAAGACGGGTTCCACCAGCAATGTCTCGATCGAAGCGATCGAGACATTGCCGACCATTGGCCGCGGTTTCGAAGACTACGCGCGGACCAACCCGTTCTTCTCGATCTCGTCAGACGGCGAAGACCCGAACTCCATCAGCGTCGCTGGCCGTAGCAGTCGCTACAACAACATTCAGATCGACGGCGCGGTCAACAACGACCTCTTCGGTCTTGCCGACCAGGGCACTCCCGGCGGCCAAGCAGACACCGCGCCGATCAGCATCGACGCCATTCAGGAGTTGCAACTCGTACTAGCACCGTTCGACGTTCGCCTCGGCGGCTTCTCAGGCGGTGGCATCAACGCCATCACCCGCAGCGGCTCCAACAGCTATAAGGGCTCGGTCTACTACTTCAGCCGTGACGACAGCCTGGTGGGTGACGGCACCGCCCAGCTCGGTGAGTTCGGCGCGTTCTCCGAAGATCAGTACGGTTTTCGGCTCGGCGGCCCGATCAGCCAAGACAAGGTCTTCTTCTTTGTCAACGCTGAGATCACCGACAGAGAAAGACCGACCGGTTGGTCCTTGGACGGCAGCGCCGGACAGGCGTTCGCCAACGGTGACGCCGCGGACGAAGCGGCGACCTTCCGCCAGGCGTTGATCGATCGTTACGGCTTCGACCCTGGTGGCCTCGGCCAGCAGACCCGCGACACGGCCTCCGACAAGTTCTTCGGCCGGCTCGATTTCAACCTCAATGAGAGCCACAACCTGACGGTGCGGCACAACTTCGTGGACGGCAATAACGACATCAACCGCCCCAGCGCCCGGACTTTCGAGTTCGAGTCCGAGACTTATCTGTTCCAGAGCAAGACCAACTCGACGGTCGCCCAGCTCAACAGTGTCTTCGGTCCCAACACCTTCAACGAGCTGCGCCTGACCAACCAGACGGTCAAAGACCAGCGAGCCGGCTTGAACGGTCTGCGCTTCCCGTGGATCGAGATCGAGCGTGTTTTCGACACCGTCACCGGTGAGCGGCTCGGCGAGTTCGAAGTGGGCACCGAGCCCTTCTCGACTCGCAACGGCTTGGACCAGGACATCTTCGAGATCACCAACGATTTCACCTGGCTCAAGGGCAACCATACGATCACCTTCGGTACCCACAACGAGATCTTCACCTTCGACAACCTCTTCCTCCAGAACTTCTTCGGCGCCTACGAGTTCGCGACCTTGGATGACTTCCTCAACAACGGCACCGCCCGGCGCTTCCGTTTGACCCTGGTCAACCCCGGTCAGCCGGACTCTCAGAAGTTCGACGTCACCCAGCTCGGCTTCTACGTCGGTGACCAATGGGCGGCGCGCGACAACCTGACCCTCACTTACGGCCTGCGGGTCGACATCCCACTGTTCGGCGACCAGCCGACGCGCAATCCGTTCACCGAGGCGACCTATGGCGTGCGCACCGACCAGGTGCCCGATGGTGAGCAGCTGTGGTCGCCGCGAGTCGGCTTCAACTGGGACATCAAGAACGATGGCCGCCAGCAGCTGCGCGGTGGTGTCGGCGTCTTCGCCGGCCGACCGCCCTACGTGTGGATCTCCAACAACTATGCGCGCACCGGCCTAGAGCAGACCTTCATCCAAGAGCGCAACGTTCCGTTCAACCCCGACCCGGACAACCAGCCGACCTTCGGCGGCGCTGGCGGCGGCGGTGAGTTCAACTTCATCGACCCGAACTTCAAGTTCCCCACCGTGCTGCGTATCAACTTGGCCTACGACACTCAGCTCCCCTGGTTGGGGCTGGTCGGTTCGATCGAAGGAATTGTCGCCAAGAGCCAAGACGAGATCGACTACAAGGATCTCAACCTGGTACAGACCGGTACGCTGGCGGCGGACGGTCGCCCGACCTTCACCCGCCTCGACTCCAGTGTCAGTGGCGCCTACTTGATCACCAACACCGGCCAAGGCGAGCAGACCAACCTCGCCGTCAAGATCGAGCGTCCCTACAAGGACGGTTGGTTCGGCTTCGTCTCCTACGCCTACGGCGACTCAAAGGTGATCAACGACGGTACGTCGAGCCGCGCCGTTTCGAACTTCCAGTTCACTCAAGCGACCGACCCCAACAACGTGCAGCTCAGCCCCTCGAACTTCGAGGTTGAGGATCGCTTTAACGCGGCGATCTCCTACCGCTTCAACCGCCGGTCCAAGTACTCGACCACGATTTCCGGCTTCTACAACCTTCAGTCGGGTCGTCCGTACTCGACCGTCTTCGGCTTCCAGCGATTCCCGAGCGTCAACGGCGATCGGTACTTCGGCAACGACCTGATCTTCGTGCCCGCCAACGAGGGCGACGTCGTCCTCTCCAACGGCACCTGGGCTCAGCTCGATGCCTACATTCGCAACGACGAGTGCCTCAACTCCAGCCGAGGCTCGATCGTCACTCGCAACTGCTCCAAAGCACCTTGGAGCCATTCGCTCGACGTTCGCGTCGCGCAAGATATTCCCCTCGGGAACTCCACTCTGCAACTCACGGCGGAGATCGAGAATCTGATGAATTTGTTCGACGACGACTCCGGCGTCTTGCGCTTCGCCCGGTTCAACGCAGTCTCACCGGTCGACTTCGACGGTATCTCTAGCGACGGACGGCTGATCTACGGTCTCAACCCGATCGTCACCGATCCCGACAACAACGACCGTTTCGAGATCCACAACACGGCTTCTCGCTGGCGCGCGAAGCTTGGGGTTCGGTGGTCTTTCTAAGATAGTCGCTTCGATGAGCTTGAGGCGCCTTGCGGCGCCTCAAGCGTAGGCTGAGGGAGCTTGGTGGTTGCGGTGTCTTGGGGCGCCGAACCCCAAGCTTCCTTTGTTTTTAGGGGTCCCTCGCCGGGACCCCTCACCATGAAAAAACGTCGTTTTTCATGGCTCACCCCAGGGCGGCCGGCCTTGGTGGCCGGGCTCTCCGCCCAACAACCTCAGTGGTTGCCGAAGGTACAACGAAGTGCTCGGCGGAAGGTGGTGATGCGGGCAACCTGCTCGCTGGCGCTCGCCTCCCTACGATGGTCGGAAGGCTCGGATGCACGGAGCAGAGAGCGAGTCCTTGGGGCTCGCCCGGCCGAATAGGCCGGACTCCTTGGGGTGAGCCGCAAGAACCACGCTTCTTGCGGTGAGGGGGTTTCGGAGAGAAACCCCCATGAATAAAGGGTGGGGGAGAGGTCGGTCGCCCTGGAGCGGCCGACCGGTGCGGGCAGGCTGCTCGCTGGCGCTCGCGTCGCTACGGCTAGGAAGACTGTGCCTACTTAGACGACACGTTGCGTGGCTGCATCTCGCCTTACCCAACAGAAGCCGGCGAGCTCGTCACTGCAATTCACGGTCGTGCGTCCTCTGGGACGCCTCGTTAGACAAACCAGGAGAACCTTTCATGCGATTTCTCAAGATCGTCCTCTGTATGGTGGCGGTAGCCGCCTTGACTGCCACTTTCATTCCCATGCCGGCCGACGGCGTCCCCACTCAGTGCTTGCTTTGTGATGTCAGCGAATCTCGAAATCTCTGGGGCCACGGTTCGACCTGCGCCGCAGCCACCTCCGACCTGTTCAGCCAGGCCGCGGCAATTCGGCTTCAAGTCTGCAACTCTCTTTACCAGAGCGCTTGCGGCATACCGACCACCACGGTGACTACCAGCTGCTACACCGCCAACGGACAGAAGGTCGTTGATGGAACCACTTTCTTCAACTGCCGAAGCGGCGACGCGGAACCCTGCTTCGGTGGCATTCCACCGATGTAGCCATCGCCTGAAGCAGCCATAGTGCACTTGAGAGGGGGCTCAACTCTACGGTCGAGCCTTCTCTTTGTGCACCTCGATCTTCGCTTCTCGTTTGGTAACCACTACACCGGGGAGAAACCGATGAGCCAACGTCGTTTCCTGACTTACTCCGCCCTACTTCATTCACTCTTGGCCCTGCTGACCGCGGCGCTACTCTTCGTCGGTCACCAGAATCGGCAATGGAAAGAAATCCTAGCCGACGCATTTCCCAACGACAAGATTCCAGCGGTCGGAAATCCATTCGTGGGGTTGGACATCACCACTACCGACAACCAGCCTGCCGCTTGGGGTATCAAAACCGCGGACAGGCCCACCGTGCTTTTCCTCTTCTCCGCCAACTGCGCGAGTTGCGAGACCCATGTTGACGCCTGGCTCGATCTCTACGATCAGTTCGGCGACGAGTATCGCTTTCTTGGAATCGGACTCGACCCCACCGCCCAGGTGGCTGATTTTGTGGAACGCTCCAAGCTGCCTTTCCCGGCGGTGGTGCCCAAGGACCCACGCCTTTTTCAACAGCTGAACGGGATTCACGCTGTGCCGCAAACCTTGCTAGTCAGCCCCAGAGGGTCGGTGAGTCGCCATCACGCCGGCCGAATATATTCCGACTTCCTGGCTAGCCCAGAACCAGCCGGCTAGCCCAGGTTCCGCAAAGCCTCTTGGGCTTTGGCTTCCTCTTTGGTCCTTCCATGGGCTCGCGCCATTCGGAGGGTTTGGTTGAGCAGTTCGCGGGCCTGCTCCGTCCTTCCCAAACCGTGCAAGATCTCCGCCTTGAGCACTTGAGCTCCAAGGCGCTTCCCGTGAGCCTCGGGGTAGTTGTCTTGCAGAATAGGTAGGGCTCTAAGAATCGTTTCCTCCGCCTCCGTGTAGCGCTCTTGGTCGCTCAATATCTGGGCCATGGTCTTCAGACAGGTGCCTACATTGCGATGCGTGCTACCGAAGGTTCGCTCGAACACCGGCAGTGCTTGGCGCAACAGCACCTCGGCTTCGGAAGGCTTGCCCGTCAACTGTAGGACAACGGCAATGTTATTGCGCACAACCGCGGTCGCCACATGGTCGGAACCAAGGCTGCGTTCTCGCAACCTCAGAACCTCCCGGTAGACTTCTTCCGCCTGGGCGAACCTCTCTTGTTTCCTCAGAAGGACCCCCAAGCTGTTCAGTGCGAACGCGAGTTGGGGATGCTCATCGCCGTAGGCTGCACGAAACCCCACGATGGACTGCCGTAGCAGCTTCTCTCCTTCCGTGTAGCGTTCCAGAGCGATCGCGGCTCGTGACAGGTTGTGGCGCGCCACGGCAACAAACTCGTGCTCCTCGCCGAGGGCAGGAAGTAGGATCGCCAGCGCCTCAGCATGCAAATCGTACGCTCCCCTCACATCGTGGCGTTGATACCGAATCAGACCGAGAAGGTCGAGCGTTTCGCCAATCTGCGAATGGCCTTCCTCATAGGTGTCGCGGCGAACCGCCAAGGCTTGGAGAGCGAGCGCTTCCGCCTCATCTAGTCGCGTGCCTTCAAAAAGCAGGGCGGCCAAGTTGTGTCGAGTGGCGGCGATGTCGGTATGGGAATCTTCATAGAGTTGTTCTTGGATTCGGAGTGCTCGGCGTAGCGCCTTCTCCGCGACCTCACTCTCTCCAAGAGCTGTCTTGGCTCGCGCCATGCCATTGAGGTTGTTGGCCACCGACGGATGAATTTCACCATGGAGAGAGAGCGCCAGATCGAGTGCCTGCTGAGAGGAGTCGGCCGCTTCACTGTAGGCACCTTGGCTGTACTGGAGCACGGCCAAGCTATTGAGGCTCTCCTCCACCCGACGGTGGCGCGGCCCGAATAACGAACGGGCCAGGTCCAAGGCTCTGGAACTCTGCGTTACCGCTTCTTCGTGTCGCCCTTGCCGTGCCAACACCGCCGACAGTCCGACAAGGCTGCGCTCTAGCTGTTCCCTCTCTTTGCCTCCTTCGAAGGCCGCGACGGACTGCCGGTAGAGTTGTTCGGCGAGTTCATACTCACCCGCCAGTAGCTTCTGCTTGGCCAAGGCCCGAACGACTTCCATTTTCAATCGCTGGTCAACCCAAGGCAAAGGCGCCAGCAGTTCCTGCGCTCGCTGGAGCAATGGCCCCGCTTTCTCGAACTCACTCAGGCTCTGATAAACCTTGCCGATGGTTAGCATGGCACTGGCCTGGAGCTCCGGTTGGTCGGCGAAGTCGCTCCACACGCGTAGAGCAGCCGCATCTAGCAATTCGCGAACCGTCAGCTCACGCCCCTTAGCAATGTGCGGGTCGGCGCTGTAGAGGAGATCGGTCAAAAAGCGGTTCACTTCGTCGGTGCTCCGCCGCGCTCCGTCTACCCGTCGCTGTTGCACGAGCAGGAGCGCGGTAAAGAGGAGCAGGCTCGCCAAGGCGGTTGCCGCCGCCGCCACTCCCCAGCGATGGCGACGCACGAACTTGCCCCAGCGATAGCCGAAGGTATCCGGGCGAGAGCGTACCGGCAGGCCCAGCAGGTGTCTCTCTAGGTCCTCGGATAGCCCCTGCGCCGAAACAAAGCGGCGCGTCGGCTTCTTGCGTAAGGCTTTGCGAACGATGGTGTCGAGGTCTCCCTCGACCAGGCGCCGACTGGATGTCCCTGGGGCGAGCAGGGTTGAAGGAAGAGGCGGTTCCCGCTCGCAGATGGTGGAGATGATCTCTTCGGTGGATTGCCCCTCGATGGTGAAAGCGGGCTGACCGGTGAGCAACCGAAATAGCAGCAAGCCCAGGGCGTGGACATCCGTTGCCGTGGTGACAGGTTGGTTGCGCAGCTGCTCGGGACTGGCTACCGAAAGAGTCATCGGTGCCATACCCGTACCGGTCATCGCGGCCGCCGTGGCTCCTCCGCCGCCGATCCACCCTTCGGGCGCCAGGAGTTTGGCCACCCCAAAATCGAGGAGCTTCGGTTCGCCGTCTCGATTGACCAGGATGTTGCTCGCCTTGAGATCGCGGTGTACCACTAAGTTCTGGTGGGCGAACTGGACCGCGCCACAAACCTTGCGAAAGAGCTCCAACCGATCACGAAGCGAGAGGTCGTGCGTTTGACAATAGGTGTCGATGGGATCACCGTCGACGAACTCCATCACCAGGTAGGGGCGCCCCTCTTCAGTGGCCCCTCCGTCGAGGAGTCGAGCAATATGGGGATGTTGTAAGCCTGCCAGAATCTGGCGTTCGCTCTCGAAACGAGCCACCAGATTGCTCGTGTTGATGTCACGATGCAACAGCTTGATCGCCACCTTGCCCTGGTAGCTGCCATCGGCTCGCGAGGCCAGCCACACAGCACCCATCCCACCTTGCCCGAGCGGTCGGTCCAACAGGTAGGCGCCTAGGCGCCGTGAGCCTTCAGCGAGGAGTGTTCGAGGCTCGTCAGGTGCCAGCTCAAAGAGGGGTTTGTCTAGAAACCGAGCCGCCGAATCATCGGCTTCCAAGAGGGAGCGGACCTCCTCTGCGAGCTCTCGGTCCTCGCCGGTAGCCTCACGAACGAAGGCAATGCGCTCGGTAGGCTCTAGCTCGCGCGCTTGATCGAAGAGCGCCAGAACCTCCTCCCACCGCCGCGAGTTCATCCCCGCTCTCGCATGTTGAGTTCCCTGTACAACCATGCCCGAGCGCTGGCCCACTCCCGGTTCGCGGTAGCCAGGCTAATCTCGAGGAGCTCGGCGATCTCTTGCATTTTCAAGCCAGTGAAGCACCGCAACTCAATAATGCGCACCTGCCGTGCACGCATGGCTTCGAGGGTCTTGAGCGCATCGTCGAGTGCGATCAGGTCCATTTCCTGAGGTTGGTCCATCGCTTCATCGAGGGGGAGCCACTGAATCCCGTCGCCGCGTTTCGAGGTTCGCTTACCGCGAGCATGGTCAACCAAAATGCGCCGCATCGTCGTCGCCGAAAAGGCGAAGAAGTGGGCCCGGTCTTTCCAGTTCATGTCACGGCGACCGACGAGCCTCAAGTAGAGCTCGTTGACCAGCGCCGTAGGCTCCAAGGTGTGGCTAGGCCGCTCCCGCAGCATGTAGTTCTTCGCCAGGCGGCGTAACTCGGCGGCCACCAAGGGCATCAGCTCATCCAATGCCCAACGATTTCCGTCACCCCAGGCATCGAGCAGCCGGGTGATTTCGTGCGCGTCCTGCGATGGGTTCATTCGTGGCATGAGGTTCGCAATTTTAGACCAGTCCTTGCACCTCTTCTACCACAACGTAAATTTACTGACACAGGAAGCCCCCGTTTGTCGCCGGACCTTTTGGGGGACACCGACTGCCTTCAGCTTTGTCTGTGGGAACTCAATCCTAGTCTCGACTCGGATCACTCGGAAGGGAGTAGATATCCATGAGATTGAATGCACGCGTCTTCAGCTCGATCGTTGCCGTGATGGCAACGCTTACCGTTCTGCCCGAACCGGCCTTGGCACAGGATGACCTGATCCTTCTGTCGCGCCTCGCTGGCCCAACCACGATCTCGCTCGATTTCCTAATGGCCAACGACCTGGCCACATCCGGTCCATCCACGATGGCCTTCTTCCCTCCCAGCCGCGGGAGCTTATCCGTCACTCCGACGGCGGTCATTTACACTCCGGACCCCAAATTTCACCAGTTCGGCCTCGACAGTTTTCAGTACATCTACCAGGTGGCCGATGAAGACCAGAACAAGGCACCCCTCCAGGCCACCGTCTTTTTGGTCGCCGACCTCAAGGTTACGCTCGCTGTCCCGGGTCCACCCGGTGGCTCCGCCAATGGCTGGACAACGGTAAACCTACCGATCCAACCTACCGCCAGCCCGCAAGGGCAGTCCTTCACCGTCACCGTTGGTGGTCCAGCCAGTTATCTAGAATATGTGATTCCCGCGGACCCTCAGCCAGTGACCGGAGGCACCATGGCACACAACGTGGATGGCGATCTCTGTCCCGGCTGCGAAACCACGATCAGTAGCATTGTTTTCGGGGCTGTGCCCGGTTTCGAACTCCGCCTGAACACCCTCAACCAGGTTTATGCCCGTGCCTGGCTCGATGACGGTAGCTATGTCGACACCGCCAGCTTCAGCACCATGTCCGGCCGTCTCGAACTGACCTGGTGGTTGGAGTATGCCGAAGGCGCCGAGAACGGTGGTTTAATCCTAACCGTGGACAACCAGATCGCGGAAGAGTTAACCGATCTCGAGAACTACAGCTTCAGTGGCGCGAGCACTATTTTCCATCGGGTCGGTAGCCTGAACTCCACCCTTGCCTCGGGTCAGCTCATCTTCTCAAATTTGCAGATCTGGACCAGCGCGCTACCATTGCGCTACCCGCCACGACTCGCCGAAGGCGCCGAGAACAGCACCTTCGATTCATGGTCCACGGTCAATCTCGCGGGCCAGATCATGATCAACCCAAGTGTCTCTTCCTTGCACCAACAGACCTTCATGATCCTCACCGGAGTTGGAACCACGGCGGCGATGGTGCACAACATCGACGATAGCGAGAACTCCCTGCGTCTTCGCTTCATGCTGGATCCATACTCGATGACCGATGGAATGAGGACCTTTGTAGTTACGGCAGACGATCCCGCCGACTCCGTGCCAGCTTTCAGAGTCGAACTGATCAGACGCTCGAGCTACGTCAAGCTGCGTGTCCGGGCCACCCAGGACAGCGGCCCTCAGGCGATTTCTAGCTGGCTCAGCTTCCCCGATTCCACCGGCCCGCTCCATGTCGACGTGGCCTGGTGGGCAGCTACCGCGAACTCTCAGGGACGTATCGACCTCAGTGTCACCGGCGTGACGACGAAGAGCGTCTCGACGCCACTGACCAACACCGCTTCCCTGGTCAATCAACTCAACTTTGGCGCATCCAACACGACCAACAACACCATTTTCGTCCCATTCAAGGGCAGTTTTCTACTTCTCGACGACATCGAAATCTGGTACTAGCGCTAGCCAACACCGGTGGAACCAAATCCACCCGCGCCACGCTGCGTTTCGTTCAAAGAGGACACCTCTTCGAAACGCAGCGTGGTGTCCGCCAGCGCCACGCGTGCCAAGACTAGCTGGGCGATGCGTACGCCGCGGCGTACCGCGAAGGGCTCTGAGCCGTGATTGATCAGCAGCACCATGACCTCACCGCGATAGTCGCTATCGATGGTTCCAGGGCTGTTGAGCAAGGTCACACCGTGGCGCGCGGCCAAACCGCTGCGCGGCCGGAGCTGCCCTTCCCAGCCCGTCGGGATGGCCAAGGCCAAGCCGGTCGGGATCATCGCATAGGCGGCGGGTTCGATGGTGACTGGCGCTTCGGCCTCCACCGCGGCCCGCAAGTCGGCACCCGCGCTACCCGCCGTTTGCGGCCGCGGTAGCTTCAAGCACCGTGGGCGAGCCTCTGAACTCGAACCACGAACTCTTCGGACTCCATCATCGTGGCTGCCTCACCCTGGTCGCCTCATGGACGACGGCCAGGCCCGGAGCCAGGAGGAATCTGCTGGTTGGGCCTCTGTCGCTGCACGGTGATTCCTTTGCGAAACATCCATCGCGCCGGCAGCACCGTGGCGGCCCCGGGAGGAGCGCCGGCCTGTTGCGTGCTGCCCACGCTGACTGTTGAAACCAACAACTGGGTGTCGAACTTCCACTCGCTATGTTGTTTGGCATCGTTGAAGGTCAGAATCGATTCTTCGGTACTGAGGCTGTAGACGCCTGAGATCGGTCCTATGGTGACCCGATCGCCCTTGCGCCCCCGCTCCAACCCCGGGCTGGTGCCCTGCGCCAAGGTGCCCGGTGCGGAACGCCCTCCCTGCCGTCCTCGATCGTTGGGATTGGGCGGGGTCACGGTAGCGCCGTTGGCACCTTGGAAGATCAGTCCCCACTTGCCGTCCTTGGTCATCGGATCTTTCCACAGCTGCCGAATGCTGCGTGGCTTGACCTCGATCAACTCTTCGAGTCGCACGGGTAACCGCCCAAATCGCGTTTGAAACACCTGAATCGCCTGCGCGTACTGCAAGCCGCGCGCGATCAACTCTTCTTCCTTCTGCCGTTGGATCCGCTGGCTCCACAAGGGCAGAGCCACGGCGAGGAGAACATTGAGCACCGTCACCGCGACGATCACGGCGACCAGGGTGTACCCGCGATCGCCGCGGCTACGGCTCCCGATAGCTGAGCTCCTACCAGTCACTGTAGGCCGTTCCATCCAAGGCCGTTCCGGGGGCGCTGGAGTGCACATCGATAACGCCCGGCTCTCCGCTCTCTGAATGGTCGGTCTCCGCCGCTCCCTCGTCAAAGTCCGGCTCGTCGAACTCGACCACCCAGCTCTCATTGTCACCGACGATCGGGTCGGTCGGCACGGCGCGGAAATATCCCTCATCCACCAGATCTTCCAGCGCCGCCGGGTAGTAGCCATTGGCTCCATAGTAAGCGTCGAGCTGGCTGCGCATATGGTGGAGGTTGGTCTTGAGCACCGCCTCTTGGGCACGTACCGGCTTGTCGAGGAGGCGCGGTAAGGAGATCGCGGTGAGGATTCCGACGATCGCGATCACCACGATCAATTCGATCAGGGTGAATCCTCGTTGGGTCGACGCCTTGCCACCGACCTCGGTGTTCGGGCTTCGATCACTCGGGCCTGTGTACTTTCTCATTGCATTATCACCAATTCTCGTACGCAACACCGTTGATCCCCACTCCTTCTGAGAGCGAGTAGACATCGAAGACGTTCTCGCCACCCCAGCTGGTGGAGTCCCAGTCGTCCTGGAAGCTGCGCAGTCCCCATTCTTGTTCACCGGTCATTGGATCGATCGGAATACGGCGCAAGAAGCGAATCTTGCGGTCGATCTGGCCAACGAGATCGACCCCTTCCACTAAGATCTCCAACTCCGACGGATAGCCCTCGGTATCCAAATCCACGGGAAGTAGTCCTACATCGCTGTATCGTTTGTGTTCGTCGATCGCCAGGCGCATCGATCGCAGTGCCTGGCGTAGTTCGGCCTCTTTGCCCTGCTTCACCGCGAAGCGGGCCAAGGGCAGGCCGGTAGCCGCGAGAATGATCAGCAGAGTCGCGACCATCACCAACTCAGCCAAGGTGTAGCCGGCCGAGAAGCGTGTCGCGGTGGCTTTCTTCCGTCGCAATGACGCGACGATGGATGTGGGGCGCTTCAACTCTGGGGTCCTTGTTTCGTCCTAATCCCTACTCTTTATCTACGATTCTAGAAGCCACCTCGTCACGACTCGTGCGGCGGCCTGGGGCGATCTGGGCGATCGATCGGGCCAGGGTCCTTGCGTACTTCGACGGCGGTGGACTCCACCGCCACCGGACCCACCTCTTCGAGTGTGGAGTCCATGGCACGGCTGGCGGAGAAGCCCACTTCAGCAGTTCCCTTGGCCAAGGCACGGAAGGTGATGTGGGCCAGAACACCAGTGCCGTGCACGCCATCAACTTTCCCCAGCCTGCTGGCGCCGATCACCACCTCGCCCGGACGCGAGAAGTCGGCTAGCACTTGCGCCTCGCTGGGGGCGCCGAGGAAGCTCCCGGCCCGCACCTCTTCCACC
>QIHU01000569.1 GCA_003231035.1 Acidobacteriota bacterium | reverse complement strand
ACCAGAGCCGGAGCCGCCAGGGGCTGCGGAGTCTGCTTGTCCGACTCTTTGAAGTACATCTGGATGACCACGGCGAAGTAGTAGTAGAGCGAGACGGCACTGGTCAAGACTCCTATCACCGCGACCCAAATCCACCCCGCCTCGACCGCGGCGGCGAAGAGATAGATCTTGCCCACAAAGCCACCCGTGGGCGGAATGCCGGTCAGGGCCAGCATGAAGAGAGTCATCATCGCAGCCAGCAGCGGCGCCCTCGACCCCAGGCCGGCGTAGTCACCAAACTTCTCGCCAGCGTATTCCTTGCGTTCGAGCAAGATGACGGTGCCAAACACCCCCATGGTGATGAAGACGTAGGCCATGAGATAGAAGAGCACCGACCACAGACCGATCTCGTTGATCGCCAGCACACCGATCAATACGTAACCAGCCTGGGCAATCGAACTGTAGGCCAACATCCGCTTGACGTTGGTCTGGGTCAAGGCGGCGATGTTGCCCCAGACCATACTTGCGACGGAGACGATGGCGATCATCATCTGCCAGTCGAGCCCTCCCAGGGCGCTGTAGAAGATGCGCACCAAGATGGCGAAGGAGGCAGCCTTGGAGGCCGCGGCCAGGAAAGCGGTAACCGGGGTCGGGGCGCCGACATAGACATCGGGGGTCCACACATGGAAGGGCACCGCCGCGACCTTGAACAACAAGCCCGCCAAGAGCAACAGCCAGCCAAGTGAAACTAGAGGAGTGCTGCCGATCTCCGCCAGGGCGATGGCCATGGCTGGGAGCTTGACCGTACCCGTGGCGCCGTAGAGCAACGAGATCCCATAGAGCATGATGCCGCTCGACAAGGCTCCGAGCACGAAGTACTTGAGCGCGGATTCGTTCGATTTGCGCTCCCGCTTGAAGTAACCGGCGAGAACGTAGCTCGACAACGCCATCGTCTCCAGCGAGATCCAGATCGACAGCAGCGAGTCGCCGCTGACCATGAACAGCATGCCGACGATGGCAAAGAGAATCAACGAGTAGTACTCGCCAGATCGATAGCCACTCTCTTCGAGGTAGCGCACCGAGAGCAAGACGGTCAGAAAACCGGCCGCCAGCAGGAGGACCTTCCAGAACATCGCGTAGCCGTCGATGACGAACATCCCGGAGAGGATCGACCGTGCCTCCGGCGCCTGGGTGTGAACCCACCACAGCATGCCACCGGTGATGGCGAGGCAGACCTGGCTGTAGCGGGCCGCGGCGCGGCTGGTCAGTTGACTCTTGGCGGTGCTCAACAGGAGTAGTCCCATCGCCGCGAAGGCGAGGAAAAACTCCGGCACGAGGAGCAGAAACTCCCCAAAGTCCATGCCGGCCATCGCTCAGTCCCCGTGCCCGGAGTCGGTCGAGCCGTTGGCGGCACCGTGGGCGCCACCGTGGGCGGCTGGCACCGCTGTTGCCGCGGGAGCGAGGGAGGCACCCTTGCCGTAGTCGGGATCGACCCGCTCGACCAGGTACTTCACCGGCTTGTCGAGGATCTCGAAGAAGGGCTTCGGATAGAGGCCGATCCAGAAGCACAGAAGGACTAACGGCGCCAGGTAGAGCAACTCGCGGCCATTGAGATCCGAGAGCTTCTCGTTCTCAGGGTTGGTGATCGGACCGAAGAAGACCCGCTGGTACATCCACAACATGTAGGCCGCGCCTAGAACGATTCCCAGAGCTCCGATCACCGCCCACCACCAGACGCGGTTGAAGGCACCGACGAGAATCAGAAACTCGCCGATAAAGCCGTTGAGCGTCGGCAAGCCGATCGACGACATGGTGATGATCAGGAAGAGGGTGGCGTAGACCGGCATCTTGGCCGATAGACCTCCGTACTCGGCAATCATCCGCGTGTGCCGGCGTTCGTAGAGAATACCCACCAGCAGGAAGAGGGCTCCGGTCGAGATGCCATGGTTGATCATCTGCAAGATGCCGCCGTTGATGCCGGCGCCGTTGAGCGCGAAGAGGCCCAACATGATGAACCCCATATGGCTGACGGACGAATAGGCGACCAGTTTCTTCATGTCCTTTTGCGCCATTGCCACCAAGGCACCATAGACGATGCCGATCAAACACAGCCCCACCACCCACGGCAGAAGGATGCGCGTTCCTTCTGGCAAGATCGGTAGCGAGAAACGGATAAACCCGTACGTTCCCATCTTCAGAAGCACACCGGCCAGGATCACCGAGCCCGCGGTCGGCGCCTCGACGTGGGCGTCGGGCAGCCAAGTATGGAAGGGGAACATCGGCACTTTGATGGCGAAGCCGACGAAAAAGGCGAGGAAGATCCAAACCTGTAAATCGGGAGGGATTAAGGTGGCTATCTCGTGGAAGCGCTCGATCGAGAAGGTCTGTATCCCGGTTTCTAAGCCACCCCACTCCGGCAACGACTTGTAGTTGAAGAAGTAGAGGGCGAGAATGCCCAACAGCATCAGCACCGAGCCGACCAAGGTGTAGAGGAAGAACTTGATCGCCGCGTAGAGTCGACGCTTGCCGCCCCAGATCCCGATCAGGAAGTACATCGGCACCAGCATGACTTCCCAGAAAACGTAGAAGAGGAAGAAGTCCATCGCCATGAAAACGCCGAGCATGCCGGTTGAAAGCGCCAAGATGAAGAAGTAGTACTCCTTTTCTCGGGTCTTGATCGCCGTCCACGAAGAGAGACAGGCAAGTAGAGTCAACAGAGTGGTCAACAACACCAGTAGCAGCGAGATCCCATCGATTCCGAACTCGTAGCGCACCCCGATCGTTGGGATCCAAGAGGCACTCTCGCGAAACTGAAACAGTTCTCCGGAGCGCTCGAAGGTAAACCACAATGGAATCGAAACCACAAAATCGAGGGCTGCGATCGCGGTGGCGACGGTACGGATCGCCTTGCCCTGGTCCTTGTTGATGAACAGGAGTAGCAAGGCCCCCGCCAGCGGGATGTAGCAGACGATGCTCAGGATAGGAATATGGTCAAACATGGGTAACCTCAGCCCTTACCGCAGGAATATGTAGAGACAGACCATGGCGAAGAGCCCTAGGACGAAAACGAAAGCGTACTGGGATACAAAGCCCGTCTGAACCTTGCGCAAGATGCGGGATCCAAAAGAGAAAATTCTGCCTGTGGCGTTCACCAAGCCATCGACCACGTACTGATCGAACATGGCCGACATCGGCGCCAAGAAAGCGGCGGTGAAGTGCCGTGTCCCATTGACGACACCGTCGACGACGCCAGCATCGAAACGGAAGAGTTGGCGCGCTAGCGTCCAGGTCCCGCGAACCGCCGTCGCGTTATAGATCTCATCGACAAACCACTTGTTGACCAAGAGGCGGTGAAGCCTAGGAAAGCGCGCCGCGATGGCGGCGCCGCGCCCCAGTTCCTTGCCGGGTCCGAAGAAGGAGTAGGCGGCGAAGATGCCCAAGAGCGCAACCGCGACGGAGATTCCCATCAGTCCGACTTCCAGCGTGGTCGAAAGATGGTGACCGTGCTCGGCCGCGTGATCTCCAGCGGGGCTTGCGATCTCGTAGATCGAGCCTGAGAGGAACCGGTGAATCCAGCCGTCTTGGCCCAGAATCACCCGCGGCAAGCCAACCAAACCAGTCAAGATCGAGCCCGCCGCCAGGACCACCAACGGAAGAGTCATCGAAGCGGGCGACTCGTGCAGGTGAGAACGCTGCTCGTCGCTGCCGCGGAACTTCCCGTGGAAGGTCATGAAGAAGGCGCGGAACATGTAGCAGGCGGTCAACCCCGCGGTCGCCAAGCCGACCACCCACAGCAGCGTATGGCCACCCGCGAAGGTCTGCTCGAGGATCGCATCCTTACTGAAGAAGCCGGCAAAGCCGGGAACGCCGGAAATTGCCAAGGCACCGATCAGGAAGGTCCAATAGGTCCACGGCAACATCTTCTTGAGGCCACCCATTTCGCGCATGTCCTGCTCACCCGACATGGCGTGGATCACCGAGCCCGAACCCAAGAAGAGGAGGGCCTTGAAGAAGGCGTGGGTGGCGACATGGAAGATGGCCACCGAATAGGCGCCCACCCCGGCGGCCAGGAACATGTAGCCCAGCTGCGAGACGGTCGAGTAGGCCAGGACTTTCTTGATGTCGGTCTGCGCGATGGCGATGGTGCCCGCGAATAGAGCGGTCGCCGCGCCGACCACCGCCACCACGGTCGAGATGTTGTCGGCCAGCTGGAAGAGGACGTTCGAACGGGCCACCATGTAGACCCCGGCGGTGACCATCGTCGCCGCGTGGATCAACGCCGAGACCGGAGTGGGACCGGCCATGGCGTCGGGGAGCCAGACGAAAAGGGGGATTTGGGCGCTCTTTCCGGTGGCGCCGACGAACAAGCAGAGCGCCACGAACGAGGCGAAGGTCAGGCCAAGCAGGTACTCCCCAGTGACCAGCGAGGCGTGGGCCGCGATCTGCGGAAAGAGCTTGGTGTAGTCGAGGGTCCCGAAGCGGGCGACCAAGGCGAAGAGGGCAATGATGAAGGCAAAGTCACCGATACGGTTAACGATGAACGCCTTGCGACCGGCAAAGGGCGGGAACTCCTCCTTGTAGTAGAACCCGATCAGCAGGTAGGAACAGAGACCCACCCCCTCCCAGCCGACGAACATCACTAGATAATTGTTGCCCAGGATGAGCATCAACATGGCACCCATGAACAGGTTGAGATAGGTAAAGAAGCGCTGGAACCCCTCTTCGTGGGCCATGTAGCCGACCGAGTAGACGTGGATCAAAAAGCCTACGAAAGTGACGATGAAGAGCATCACCGCGGAGAGCGGGTCGAGCAGGAAGCCCATCGAGATATCCAGCTGCGCGGTGCCGGCGATATCGGTCAACAGGGTGCCGCCCGGAATCCAGTTGTAGACCACGATCTCCCAGGCCTGGCCGGCGGCGTGCTCGGCGCTGCCCATGTAGGAGCCAATCACGGCCAAGGCACTAAAGCAGGCTAGGAGTACGCTGCCACAGGCCACCGCCACCACCATCTTCTTACCGACTCGATGGCGCAACAAAACGCCATTGAGGAGCGCGCCACAGAATGGCAACAGCGGAATCAGCCAGAGAAGCTGCTTCATCCTTCGAGTTCCATCGCCGAATCCAACCGCGCCGTCTGACGCAAGCGGAAGAAGGCGAGCAAGATGCCCAGACCGACCGCCGCCTCACCGGCCGCCACGGCGATGGTGAAGATGGCGAAAATCTGCCCGGTCAGGTCGGCTAACTGGTACGAGAAGGCGATGAGGTTGAGGTTGACCGCGTTGAGAATCAGCTCAATCGACATCAATACCACGATCATGTTGCGGCGCACCATGACGCCGGCTATACCGATGGTGAAGAGGATCAAACTGACCACAAGGTAGTGGTTGGTGGTGATTTCAAGCATTGCTAGCACCGCCTCACCCAGTTGCTGATGGAACTCACGACACTCATTGGCGACGCCCCAAAACTACCGCGCCGATCATCGCCACCAGTAAGAAGACCGAAGCGATCTCGAAGGGCAGCAGATAGTCGCGATAGAGGCTCATCGCCACCGCCTCCGTATTCCCCACCACCACGCCATCGACGGTGCGCAAGAGGTCGAGGTTTTCAGGCGAAGGAGCGAAATGGGTGCCGATGAAAAGCGCGCCAAACAAGCCCAAGAGCATCAACGCCACCGCCACCGCCAAGGGCGACTGACCCAAAAAACGGCGCGCGTCCGGCAAGTTGTGGAGGTTGACCAGCATGACGACAAAGAGGAACAGCACCATGATGCCGCCGCCATAGACGAAAATCTGAACGACTCCGACGAACTCCGCCTGGCGCAACAGAAAGAGGGCCGCGACGGCCAGAAAGGTCAACAGCAACGCAAAGGCGCAATACATCGGGTTGCGCAGGGTGATCACTAGAAGCGCTCCGCCCACCGCCAGGGCGGCGAAGAGATAGAACAAAATCGCGCCACCATGCGCCGCGAGAAACTCCATTACGGCAGGCACCTTTCTGACATCACCGAATCTCCTCGTCGGTGTAGTCGGGCCGTATCTTCCAGTCCATCAAGTCGTCCATGTCGACGTAGAGGTTGGACCAACGGTCGTAGGAGGCCAACTCATAGCTCTTCGAGGTGAGCCAAATCGACTTGGGCTCGGTCGGGCAAGCTTCTTCGCACAAACCGCAGAACATGCAGCGCTGGACATCGATATCAAAGCGGGTGAGGAGCTTCTGCTTCTTGCCGGTGACCTCGTTCTTCTCGGAGTGCCAGTCGATGTAGATGATATCGATCGGGCAGTCGCGGGCGCAGAGAGTGCACTTGATGCAGCGATCCTCATCCAGCCGGAACATGCCGCGGAAGCGATCGGCCGGCTCCCACCGTTCCTCCGGGTACTGGACGGTGTGCTTCTTCTTGAACATGTTCTTGGCGGTCACGCCAAGACCGGTGAACAGGTCCAACAGCATGATCCGGTCGAGGAACCGCTTGACCGCGCTCATCGTGGCCACTTCGTGTGGATTCGGTGGTGATTCATTTTGCGTGGCTGATCCAAGATTTTCATGATGGGAAGAGCAGTTTCAACAAGGCGGTCAACACCACGAGGATCAGCGCCATCGGAATCAGCCACTTCCACCCAAGATCCATCAACTGGTCAAAGCGATAGCGCGGGAAGGTGCCACGGAACCAGATGTAGACAAAGAGAAAAGCGAACAGCTTGGTGACGAACCAAAGAACACCGCCCAAGCCCATCGGCAAGAAGGCCATGCCCAAGAAATCGAACGGGGGTAGCCAACCGCCGAAGAAGAGGGTCACCGCGATTGCCGAAACGACGATCATATTGGCGTACTCACCGAGGAAGAACAGGGCGAAGCGCATACCGCTGTACTCGGTATGGAAGCCGGCGACCAGTTCGGTCTCCGCCTCGGGCAAATCGAACGGGTTGCGATTGCTCTCGGCGATTCCAGCCACCATGTAGACGAAAAAGGCGAAGATCCCCGTCGGATGGAAGACGAACCAACGCGGCAGGAGTCCGAATAGCTGATGGCCCTCTTGCGCCTGGACGATCCCCACTAGCGACAGGGTGCCAGCCAGCAAGATAGGCACCACTACGGAGAAACCCTGCGGCACCTCGTAGGAGATCATCTGCGCCGCCGAGCGCAGACCGCCCATCAGCGAGAACTTGTTGTTCGAGGCCCAGCCGCCGATGATCAACCCGTAGACTCCGATGGTCGCCAAGGCGATCACCAACAGGAGGCCGGTATTGACGTCGGTGATGAACCAGTTGGGCGCGCCCTCGCCCGTCGAAGGCGGTCCGAACGGGATCACCGAGAAGATGACAAAGGCCGGCGCCACGACCAGGCAAGGAGCGAGCACAAAGGCCCAGCGCACGGCACGCACCGGAATCACATCTTCCTTGAGCAGCAGCTTGACCACATCGGCGATCGGCTGCAACAGACCCCAGGGACCGACCCGGTTGGGGCCGACCCTGGCCTGGATGTAGCCAAGTATCTTGCGCTCGGCCAGCACGATGTACGAGATCAAGGGCAGGACGAACAGGAAGAGGAGGGCCAGTATCTTGAGCGTCGGCGACACCGCGAACTCGAAGAGCGTCGGCCCCGCGAACTCGTCGAGCCATTGCAGCAAGCCGGGCACTAGCGGTCCACCTCGCCGAGCACGATATCGGTGGTGCCGATGATCGCCACCAGATCGGCGATCATGTGGTTGCTCACCAACTCAGGCAACGACTGAAGATTGATGAACGAGGGCGCGCGCACGTGGCAACGGTGGGGGATCGGCTTGCCGTCGCCGACAATGTAGAAACCGATCTCACCCTTCGGCCCTTCGATGCCGTGGTACACCTCTCCGCCCTTGGGCGCCTTCAACACCCGCGCCTTCTTGGCCATCAGCGCCCCCTCGGGAAGCTGATCCAAGCATTGTTCGAGGATGCGAGTGGCCTGGCGCATCTCTTCCATGCGCACCAGATAACGGTCGTAGGTGTCGCCGTTCTCAGCCAGGGGCACCTCGAAGTCCACCTGATCGTAGATCTCGTAGGGCATCGCCTTGCGTAGATCGAAATCGATACCACTGGCGCGCAACATCGGCCCGGTGATCCCATACTCGACCGCCACCTCGGGCGACAGCACGCCGATACCGATGGTGCGTTTCTTCCAGATGCGATTGTTGGTCAGCAGGTTCTCGTACTCGTCGATCTTGGCGGGGAAGAGTTCGAGAAACTCACGGCAGGTATCCACCCAGCCGTGCGGCAGATCGAAGGGCTGGCCGCCCGGGCGCATGCAGTTGAGGGTCAACCGGGCACCGCAGTACTGCTCGAAGAGGTCGAGAACCAGCTCGCGCTCGCGGAAGCAGTAGAAGAAGGGCGTCATGGCGCCAATATCGATCGCGTGCGTCGCCAGCCACAGCAGGTGGCTAGAGATGCGCTGCAACTCGCAGAGAAGGACCCGGATGTAGCTCGCCCGCGGTGGCACGGTGAGGCCGATCAGCTTCTCGACCGCGCCGACGTAGGCGAGGTTGTTGGTCGCCGCCGCCACGTAGTCCATGCGATCGGTGTGGGGTACGTTCTGGAAGAACGGATTCAGCTCGAAGAGCTTCTCGGTACCGCGATGGAGGTAGCCGATGATCGGGTAGCAATCGACGATGCGCTCGCCGTCGACCTTCAGCTTGAGCCGCAGCACGCCGTGGGTGGACGGATGCTGCGGACCGAAGTTGAGCTCCATCTCCTCGGCGCCGAAGACCGAATCGTCGTGCGCCACAGTGTTGTTCGCCACAGTATCGTTCGCGGAGCGAATCGCGTCGCTCATTCGCCCGCCTCCTCATCCGCTTCAACGGGCGGCTTGGGCTGCATCCAACCGGTACCGGTACCGGTGATCGGTCCCGCCTCGTCCTCGTAGTACTCCGGGTAGATGGCGGCGCCGGTATCGATCCCTTCCACCGGAAAATCCTTGCGCAGCGGGTGCCCGTTGAAACCCTCCCAAAGGAGGATCCGAGTCATGTCCGGGTGGCCCTCGAAGCGCACACCGTACATGTCGTAGACCTCGCGCTCGCACCAATTAGCCGCCTTCCACACCTCGCAGACGGTCGGCACCGGAGTCTCTTCGTCGGTCGTGACCCGCAAGCGAATCCTGCGACCCGAAGTAAAGCTGTGCAACTGGTAGACGACGTCGAACCGCTTCTCGCGATCGGGATAGTCGGCGCCGCACAGGTCGACCAAGAAGGTGAAACCGTGCCGCGCCTTGAACTCCGCGGCCACTTTGGCGATCGAACCGAGCTCGACCTCAAGAGTGAGATCCCCGGCGTAGCTCCGTGCCGAGAGGATCGCCTCGCCGAATTTCGTGGCCATGGCAACGGCCAATGGATCCTCGCCGGCCTCTTCCCAAGTGGGGGTCACCGCATCGCGCTCCCAGGGCGGCTTCGCGGCCTCGATGGCCGCCTTCTTGGCGACCGCGACTGCCTTGGCCTCCGCCGCGGCCTTGGCTTTCGCCGCCGCCTCTGCCTTCTTCGCGGCCTCCTCCTCAGCGCTCGGGACGGAAGCGGTCGGCTCGGTCGGCGTCTCGGCCGGAGCCTCTGACGGAGGCTTTGACGGAGGCTCGCGGTCGCTCATCGGCGATCCCCGCCTAGGTTCAGGTTCGCTTTCGAGCGGAAACCCTTCTGGCCAGCAATCGACATGCGGTCGATTTTGCGCTGCAAGTGGAGCAACCCCCACATCAAGGCCTCCGGGCGCGGCGGGCACCCAGGGACGTAAACATCCACCGGAATCACCCGGTCCACCCCTTGGGTTACAGCGTAGGTCCGGTAAGGGCCACCGCAAGTAGCGCAAGCTCCCATCGCCATCGCCCACTTGGGTTCCGGCATCTGGTCCCAGAGGCGGCGCACGATCGGCGCCATTTTCTCAGTCACGGTGCCGGCGACGATCATCAAATCGCTCTGCCGAGGGGTGGCGCGAAAGACCTCCGCCCCAAAACGAGACATATCGTGACGCGGATCGAGCACCGCCATCATCTCGATCGCGCAGCAAGCGAGGCCGAACTGCATCGGCCAGACGGCGGAGCGCCGCGCCCAGTTGGCGATCTTGTCGTAGGTCGTGGTGAGGACGTTGCCGGCGACCTCGCGGTCGATGTCCGCGGCTGGGTTCATGCCCAATTCAACGCTCCCCGTCGCCAGACGTAGATGTAGCCAACGACCAGAATTCCGAGGAAGATCATCATCTCGATGAACCCGAACCAGGCCAGACGGTCAAGACTCACCGCCCATGGGTAGAGAAAGACCGTTTCGACGTCGAAAATCACAAAGAGCACCGCGAGCAGGTAGTAGCGGACCGAAAAACGGTGGTCGTGCGCCAGGCTCTCGGGCTCGTTGCCGCACTCATAAGGGTCCAGATTGGTGCTCTCGACACTCCCATGGCGCAGCAGACGCGCCGCTAGCAAGGTCACGAACAGGAAACCCGCCGCGACGAGTCCGAAGATTAGGATAGGGAGATAGCGTTCCATCGTCGCTCAATTCGCCAACCAAGCCGAAAAGCCGCCCGCCAGGAGTCAATAGTCTTGAAGCGCCGTCATTGTACCCGAGGGGCAAGGGCTGTCAAGAGAGCATGGCCAACCCGGCGATCAGGAAGCCGCGCGCAGCACCTCAAGGTCGAAGAGGCGCTCCGCCTCCACCCCGCGCGCCTGCACCAGAACGCGCGTCTCCTGCCCCATCCCGCCACCGTCGAGCAGCGCCAGCGCCTGGCCGCGCAAGAGCGCATCGGCGGTTCCTCCCGCCAGCTCCTCAAACACTCCGCAAGCGGTCAACCAAAAGGCCTGTCGGGTCAAGGCGACGGTCACCAGTCCCTCCTCCTCTCCGACCTCGATTAGCCGGCTGAAGTCAATGTGAGCGGTCAGATCCTGCTCGCCGACCGCGACCAACGGATCGCGGTGGACCCGGTGCTCGCGGTAGCAAGCCAGGGTGCCATGGCGCCGCACTCGAAAATCGAAGAGCTTGGCGCGCTCGAAACCGTAGTCACAGGTCACCAGCAGGCCACGGCCGAGCTTGCGGGCCAGGCGACGGTACAACGGAGCCCAACCGGGGGCGAGATCGGCGAGTTGCCCCGAGGCCAACGAAACACCGCCTAGAAGCTCCACCAAGCTCGCATCCGAGAGCGGCGCCTGGCGCCACACAAACGCTCCGTTGGCGTCGAGATCGACCCACAGCTCATCCGGCGGGCCGGCGGCGGTACCCACCAGCCGATGGACCGGCAGGGCATCCAGCAACTCGTAGGAGAAGACCAACCCCGAGATCTCCCCATCCGCCACCTCGTCGAGCGAAGCCAACAGCTCGACCGCGAGCCCTGAACTCGCCGCCCCAGGCAACGGTCGCCGCGCTCGATCACAAGCGCGCAACCGGCGTCGAGGCTCGCTAGGAAGGGCGCCGACCACCGCCAGCAGATGATCCCCGTTGCCGTACCCCACCTCCAACAACTCGGCCCCCGCCCCAAGCTCAGCCCCCAACTCACCATCCAGCCGCCCTAAGAGCCGAGCCGTCGAGCGACCGAACAAGGGCGAAAACGAAGAACCGGTCACAAAATCGCC
>QIHU01000323.1 GCA_003231035.1 Acidobacteriota bacterium | reverse complement strand
CACCTCGCCCCGCGGTCGAAAACGGACCTGCCCGCCCGGCGGCACCGCGTGAATACCGGCGAAGATGGAGCCATCGCCAACCGGGTAGCCGCAAGCGAAGTAAGTGAGCAGGGCGTCGGGGTCGACCTCGCGGCGCTGCAAGTGGGGCAAGAGCGGCCCGATCTCGGAGGCGAAGAGGAAGCTGCGCCCCGGCTGGTGGCAATAGAAGAGCGGCTTCTTGCCAAACGGATCGCGCCACAGGAAAAGCTGCTGCCCATCCCACAAGGCGATGGCGAACATGCCGTCCAGCTGGCGTGGAAGATCGGCTCCGTACTCCTCGTAGAGGTGGGGCAGGCACTCACAGTCATTGCGGGTGCGCAGACGATGGCCTTTGCGGCGTAGCTCTTCGCCGAGCGCGCGAAAGTTGTAGATCTCGCCGTTGGCGATCGCCAGCACGCTGCCGTCTTCGTTGCTAAACGGCTGGTTAGCGCTCACCGAGAGGTCGATGATGCTCAGCCGGGCATGGCCCAGGCCGACGCGGTTGGCCTCGTCGAGCCAGGTGGTACGAACATCGGGGCCGCGGTGGGCCAGTGCTTCGGCGCCATCACGAACGGCGCTCTCCGCCAGCCGCCCGCCGTCAAGGCTCAGGAGGCCGAAGATTCCGCACATCGCGGGCCCTCTGACTGACCGGGTAGGTCAGGAAACCGAAGAACAGGCTGAGGCTGGTGAGGAGCACAAAGGTCAGGACTGTTGCAAAGACCTCCCAACGAGGCCACAGCAGGTAGAGGCCGAAGCTGGCCACCGCGCCGCACGCGTGCAGGATGGCGGCGATCAAGAAGAGCTTGATCGGATTGTAGAGGAGGATCGTCTGAACCAAGATCTGCGCCGCCCGCAAGGTGTCGCGCCCCAGACGTACCTTCGACTCGCCAGACCGTTTTCGGTACTCGATCGGTAGGTAGTTCACGAAGCAGCCCTGGCTAAAGAAGATCAAAGTCTGCGAGGTGGTAAACGAGAAGGAGCCGGAGAGGTCGCCGAGGAAGGGCATGATCTTGGCCCGCCTAAAGAGGCGCATGCCGGAATTGACGTCGGCAATGCGGTGGCCGGCGACGAACTCGGCGACCCGATTGAAGATCCAACGAGCCATCCCTTTGAAGAGCGAATCGTGACTGCCGAGATCGGCCCGGGCTCCCACCACGAGATCGAAGCCGCGGTCGATTTCGGCGAGGAAATCGGGCAGCCGCTCGGCGGGGTAGGTGGCGTCGCCATCGAGAATCGCGATCAGCGGGTAGCGGGCGGCGCGGATCCCCGTCTTCAGCGCGTTGCCATAACCGATGTTGGTCGGGTGGCGCAGCACCGTGGCTCCGGCGGCCGCGGCGCGCTCGCCGGTGTCGTCGTCGCTGCCATCGTCGACAACCAGGATCTCGTAGGAGCCGAGCGGCTCCAAGGCCTGCTCCACCGAGGCGACGACTTCGGCGATCGCCCGCTCCTTGAAGGCGGGAATGACGACGCTGATCAAGACACCGGCTCCTCTTGCGGCGCGGTCTCCACGGCACTCGCCAGGGCGATCAAGGAGAGCCCTACCGGTGGGCGGACCACCGACTCCAGGGCGCGAGCCACGGGGATCATCCAGCGGTCATAAAAGCGCACCTGCCGGTTGGTGCCTTCGCCGTCGAGCGCCTGCCGGCGCACGCGGCCGGCGAACCACCAGCCAGGAATGGCGGCGGCGTTGACGAAGCCGATGCGGTCGATCCGCAACCCTGCCGCTTCGAGCCGGCGGCGCAACTCCTTGCGGCGGTAGCGGCGATAGTGACCGGCGGCCTCGTCGAGGCTGCCGTAGAGCCAGGGGTGGGAAGGAACCTGCAACGCCAGCCGCCCCCCGACCGGGGCCAAGATGTCGGCGAAAGCGCGCAGCATGGCGGCGTCGTCTTCCACGTGCTCCAACACGTTGGTGCACAAGATCGTGTCCACCCCCGAAGCTCGGTAGTGCCGTACTAGCAGCGGATCGGTCACGTCGCCCAGGCGAATCTCGACGTGGTCTTGGTCGTCAAAGAGCTGGCGTAGGTAGGCGACACAATCCTCCGAGATGTCCAAGGCGAAGAGCCGCTCCCGGTCGAGAAAGCGCGACAACATACTGCCCCGGCCGCCGCCAACGTCGAGGATGCGCTCGCCGATCGCCGACGCCATCAGGTCGGCCATCCAGCGGTAGTAGTTCTTCGTCTCGGCCATCGCCGGGGTCATGGTGACCAGGCCGACCGGCGGATCTTGGGGGGAAAGGGGATTCATCGGTGCTGCCTTGCGCTCATGGCATTGTAGCAGGTAGCAGCCCTCTGCTTACCTTCCGCGAAGGAAGGACTAGGCAGATCTCGGTGCCTCTGAAAGCACTAGAGGGATCGCCCCCCACGGCCCCGACTCCGACAATCACAATTCGCGTTGGGTGCTCCTTGGCCTTGACCACCGCGAGTGTCCCCTACCGACTTCTGAACACCTTGCGCAGCAACTCCGTCGTCCGAGCGATCGGGTCGGCGCGGATTTTGCCCTCTTCTTCGGCTAGTTCGTGGAAGAGGCCGTCGAGGGCGCGGTCGGTGAGATAAGCGTCGAGATCGACGGCGGGGCGAGTGACGAAAGGTAACGCGTTGTAGCGCCCCGCCAGTTGCTCGTACTGGCGGGAGAGGCCGATCTGGCTCATTGTTCGGTCGATGATCGGTTGGAAGCGTTCTTCCAGCCGGCTCCAAGTGCGGTCGCGGAAGTAGGCGGTGGCGGCCGAGTCGCCACCGCGCAGGATGGCCCAGCCGTCGGCGATGGTCATGTCGAAGAGGGCGTTGGCGAAGACGTCCACCGCCTCGCCGGCCGCCTTCTCCGCCGCCCGGTTCATCGCCAGCTCCAACTCGTCCACCTGGCGCGAGAAGCCGATCCGCCTCAAGACGTCGGCCATCTCTTCCAGCTGCTCCGGCAGGCGGATGCGGATCAGCTCGTCCCTCCAGTAGCCGTCTTCGCGCGACACCCGCTCGACCGCCCGCGCGGTGCCCACGCGCAGCGCCTCTTTCAGACCGAGGATCACGGTCGACTCATCGAGCGGCGCCGTGGCTGTGGCGCTGCCCAGGATCTCTTCGAGTACCGCCGGATCGAGCGAAGCACAACCGGTTGCGAGCAGGCTGAACGCGAGCGATAGAGCGAGCGGTAGCGTGAGCCGAAGGCGACGGCCTCTCACTCGCTCAGCCTTAGGGTGACGTAGCGCTCTAGGCGAGCCAGCTCGTCGTCGTCCACGTACTTGCCGATCTCGCGGCGAAACCGCGCCATGCTGACGTAGGGCCGGTACTCTTTGTTGAACTCGTGCAGCATGCGGTCGCCGACTCCCGGAATGGTGAGGATCTCCTCGTCGCTGGCGGTATTGAGGTCGATCGGCACAAAGACGAAGCCTTCGAGTCGGGCGACTTCGTCATCGTCCACGTACTTGCCAATCTCGCGGCGAAACTGCACCAGGGCTCGGTAGGGGCGGTATTCCTCGAACTCATGGGCGATCCGAGGCCCCACCCCCGGCACCATCAGGATCTCCTTGCGGGTCGCCGTGTTCAGGTTGATCGGCACGAAGAGCTTGGCGTACAGCTCGGCTCGCTGTTCTTCGGACAGCCCCGCAGCCAGCAAGGCGTCCAAGTCGCTCATGCGCAACAAGGGGCGAGCCGCCACGATCGCTGCGGCCTTGGCCGTGTCGAGATGCGGCAGCGCCGAGAGTTCCTCTTCGCTGGCACGGTTCGGGTTCAAGACATCTTCGCTAGCCCCCACCTGGGCGTCGGCGGTGGTCACGACAAGGCCGGCCAGCAGCCCTATCAGAGACCCTCGAAGGGACAGTTTCCACAGCATCGGTCATCTCCTGAATGGGGTTCGCCTCGCCTCAGCTCGAGCGCCGCCGCGGCGCCTACTAGAAGTTGAGAGCGGCTCAGAGTGTACCCGGTAGCTCGCAAGGGGGTTCCTGGCCGCGATACACGGGCACTTCGGCCTACGCCCTGCTGTCCAACTGGCAGGCAACCAAAAGCAGTGAGGTTCGGCCCATCGATCGGCGACGATGGCACCGGAGCGGTCGACGGTTCGTGCTTGAACTAGAACCGTCGGGCGCGCTCGAATACGTCGCGACGATGCCCGATACCGACGACCAGAATCTCAAGAATCTTCTCGCGAGCCTGATAGATGATCCGGTAGTCACCAGTGCGCACAGAGCGAAGTCCTCTGAGGTTGAACTGGAGCGGCTTGCCACGGGACGGGTCCTTGGCAATACGCTCGATCGCGGCTCGAATCCTACGCCGCACCTGGGGATCGAGACGCTGTAGCGCGCGAACAGCTCTAGGAGCGTAGCGGAGGGTCCAAGTCACCCCAGACCTCATCGTGGCTCAGCCCTTTGCCACTAGCCAGTTCTTCCAAACTCTCGCGAATCTGTCCGGTTAGCTCAGGGTCGGCCAGGATGTCTAGGGTCTCCAGCAGCCCCTCGTACTCGTCGATTCCCAGCAAAATTCCAGCAGGGCGACCTGAGCGTGTGATCACGACCTGTTCGCCCAATTCCTCCAGCTCTCGAATCAGCTGAGGAAGACGAGCCTTCGCTTCGGTCAGGGGAACTGTCAACGCCATCTCTCTCTCCTTGACCAGATTATAGACCAGAAAAATGGTCCAAATCAAGACTAGCCAAATTGCTGACGAAGCCGCCGCGCGATGGCTGGCAGGTCTTACGATCTCCCCACCGTCTTCATGAAGTGCGCCGCGTAGGTGCTCATGAAGGTCGGGATGTGAGTGTAGTGGTACAGAATCCCCGCGCCTACATGCTTCGCGGCCTCCTCGGCGGCGCCTGGCGTGCCGGACGCCTTCCCCGCGGCGTGAATTCGGTCGAACGTTTCCGCGATAACCCGTTGCACCTCTGGATGGCTGTTGTTCCCCGGATGTCCCATCGACTGCGCTAGATCGGTCGGCCCGATGAAGAACACATCGACCCCGTCCACGGTGAGGATCTCATCCAGATTGTCGACCGCTGCAACGTCTTCGATCTGAATGCATACCAGGGTGTTGTCGTTGGCCTCTCTCGCGTACTCCGGGATGGGGGTACCGAATCCGAAATCCGCCATGCGCCCGCCGGCGAGCCCGCGTGCACCCTCCGGGTGGTAGCGGCACGCGCTCACCGCCGCTTCAGCCTCTTGCTTGGTTTTCACGTGCGGCATCTGGACACCCATCGCACCGCGGTCCAAGTAACGACCGATCAGCGCTGCGTTGTTCTCGGCCGGGCGCACGATCGGCGTGATGCCGCGGATCTCGGCCGCCATCACGAGCGCACCTACCGACGAGGGAGAGATCGAGCCGTGTTCGCCGTCGAGCATGACCCAGTCAAAACCCAGCTCGCCGATCATTTCAACCACTTCGGGGGACGGGAACATCAGCGACACGCCGAACACGGGCTCGCCCGCCTCGATCTTTTGCTTCATCCGGTTGGGTTGCATCGCGGGTTCGTCTCCATTCACCCTGGCACTTGTCAGTTCGGTGGCTTGCTGACTAGTCGGGCCTCCCATATGGCTAGAGTACCCGAGGCGCGTGTTCAGCCGCTCGGCCAGTAGATTCGTTCCAGAGGGACCAGCTTGGCCACGGTCGGATCAATCCGTGGATACTGTTCGACAAGCAGCTTCCGCAAGGCCGGAAGATTGAGCAGAGTAATAGGGATACTCGAGCGTTCAGCTTCGTAGAGCGCCTCGCGAGTGAAGCCGCCGGTACTGACATACAAGCATCGGTCTCCAACTCGCCGGCCACCGAGAAACGAGCGTAGGTCTGGAGCACCGATTGCGGTACCCGGTCGATGCTTCACCTCGACAAAGATCCGCGGCTCTTGCAATCCGAGGCCATCTGGCGAGGCAAAGATGTCGACGCCGCGATCTGGTCCGCGCTCCGAGACCGTGGTTCGATAACCCATCGCTTCGAGGAGGCCAGCGACCAACTCTTGCATTTCGATCCAGTCAAGTAGGGAAATACGATCCTCGATGAACGCAGCCGCCTTCAAGACCACTTCGTCGAGTTGTGCCTTCTCATCCACCGGCTCGGCGGGCCGCTCTGGCGCTGGGGGGGTTACCTCTTCCTGAGCGAGTGGCACGGAGAGGCGAAGCATCTCGCCAGCAACCTCCGCCGGCACTAGAAATAGAGCCGAGATCGAACCTAGGCTATTGCGCGCTGTAACGCTTAGAGAGTCGCGATGAACCTTGCGCTGCCACTCAACCCTGCGACTCCTCGGCAGCGGGTGTGAAGTCATTTCGACTGCGGACTTGATCTGCCCCAAGTAGTAGAGCCGGCGGCCCGGATCGTAGGTGGTCACCGATTGACCCTGTTTGATCTCGCCGTAGAATCGGAGAATCTGCGCCGCCCATACCGCAATCGCGCCAGGACTCTGATGGGGGTGGACCGCCCTGAGTCGTGTTTCGATCTCCGCCTTGGGGAGGCCGCCAATCTCGCCTTGAAGATCCCATCCGATAGAGACAAAGCTGTCCTCGATGAAGTCATCGATATAGGCAGCGCCTCGACCCGCGCGGACCATCCAAAGTCGAATGCTCTCGCTCATCCCGTTTCCTCCTTCAATACAGGTGCGCTAGCCGCGGCCTGATGCCGAGGTGTGCTGTTCATACCGAAAGTGTGTCTGGCGGCACGATCTCGGATCGTTCGCACCAGCCCGGCAAGCGCCGACACCTGAGCGAGCACTTCACCGGGTGCCCGATCGAGACTAATCCCAGCCAGGTGCAAACACACCGCACCGCGACTTACTTGATGAACTTGCCAGCGCCCAGTCAGATCGCCGTAGATCAGCAACCCGTCGTTCAGGCGAGTGGTGAGCGCATAGGCGAGCAGTTGATAAAGGTCCGGCCTGTTCCCCAGCTCTGAGGCCCGCTTGTACTTGATGTCTCCCACAAACACACACTGTTCATCCTGCCACCAGGAAAGATCAGGCTGCATCGGCAAGCGACCCTCAGCGTCAAACATCAAGCGCCTGCCTCGGCACTCGGGTGGGAACGAGCGCTCATCCAGCCCCAGGTCTTCGCGCAGCGCCACGGTTACGAAGTCCTCGAATAGCCTATTCATGTCGAGCAACAGGCCACTAGCCCTGACGCTCGATCCGCCAAGATCGAATGAGCAGGCGCGCAAGATACGTTGTGCCATCTCAACCGCTGCCCGGTAGCGCCGGTTTAGCCGGGTCCAGGCGACCCTCGGAATCCCAGTCGCTCGCCACCGCGGTCGAGTTACCGTGACGAGAGCCTCGCCGAGGACCCTAAGCGAGCGCCGGACGGACGTATGCCGCAGGGGCAACCGTCGCAGCCGGTCGACAGCGGCGGCGAGCAGGCGATTCTCCAAGATATCGAGGGTGAAGTCATCGTATCGGACTTCAACCGGTAGCCATCGGTTCCCGTGCCGCCGCACCTGGTCTTCAAACCGGATGCGCCCACGAATCCCGTTGAGCGCCTCGTCGCGGCTCACGTACCCTTGGAGCAAGCCGCCATGGACGACAGGCTGGAGAAGCCTAACAAACACCGACGCCAGCGCCTCCATCAGATCCTCCCGTTCACCGAAGGCTGACAGATGATCCCGCCAGTGCTGGGGATTCGCCGAGTAGGCGATCAAGAACAAGAGTCGGTCAATCTGGAGTTTCGGTCGGATCTCGACCCGCAGCCGCCCTTCGGTCTTCGGTGTCGCCCCGACCGAACCAACCACCACCGACCCCACGATGGCCGAAGGAGTCAGATCCCAGCGCCCAGCGGCGCTGGCCGCTGGGCGGACAGCAACCGAGGGCACCGCCGCGCGCAAGAGCGCGAGTTCAGCCACCGTCAAGCGGACGCCGCAAGTAGTGGCATGCTCCCGCAGCTCAAGAGTCCGCATCGATTTCCGAGCCTCGGTCACCTTCCAGCTCGTCGCGCAGCAGGCCCAAGTCAAACTCCCGCAGCCGACCGGGAGCGTCGAAGAAATGGTCCGCCAGGTAGGGCAAGATCGAATGGCGCCAGATGTCCCGCACCATGGCTTCGTCCAGTCTCTCGACCATGAAGTGGCTTGGACCGATCGCTAGGTCCGGCTCATCGAGCTTCCGATTCGCCAGCGCTACGACTTCAGCCACCCAACTGAGCTTCGATCCCTGGGCCGCCAGCCACTTGGACAGTAGCGAGCCTATCGGCTCCTCCTCAGGCTTGAAGCCAACGAAGTGGAACCGGCGACGCAGCGCCGCGTCAATCACCGCAATCGAACGGTCCGCGGTGTTCATGGTGCCGATCACGTACAGATTTCTTGGTAGCGCGAACTTGGCCTCGGAGTATTGCAAGGTAATCTCCGCCTCGCGGTATTCGAGCAGGAAGAAGAGTTCACCGAACAACTTGGCCAGATTGCCGCGGTTGATCTCGTCGATGATCAGAAAATGATCCCGCTCCGGGTTCTCCTGAGCACGGTTGGCGATCCGTTTGAGCGGGCCTGGGCGGATGGCGAAACCGGTGCCATCCCTGACCGGGCGGTAGCCCTCCACGAAGTCCTCGTAGGCGTAGGAAGGGTGGAACTGAACCAGCTCGACCGCCGCGGAATCCTCCTCCGCCAAGTGGTTGGCCAGCTTTCGGGCGACATAGGTCTTGCCGGTGCCTGGCGGCCCGTAGAAGATCACCTGGCGTTTTGCTCGCAGAAGCCTATCGATTCGTTCGAGGAAGGCAGAGTCCAAATAGAGGTTCTCAGCAAGCTCGGCTAGGGTTTGGAGTGGAGTGGGAGGATCGACCTCGTCTCTAGATCCGTTCTTGTCGATTGGTTCGATCACGACCGAGCCACCGCTCTGCCTCCACTCCTCCAGCGCGACCCGCTCCTTCTTCGGCCAGTCTCGTGGATCCCAGTTCGTCACGCACCAAAGCGCTCCCTGGAGGTCTAGTCGATCGCTCAGCTCGAGACCACGTTCAGCCGCTCTCTCACTGAACAGATCGAGGAAGTCGAGGGCGTGCCGATAGAGCGCGGCCTCGTCAACCTCAGTCTTGGAGCCAGGCTTCAGAGAGTCGGTCAGCTGGAAGGCACGCTGAAACGGAGTCCACTTGTACGGCGGCCACCGCTCCAGGTCATGCACCATGTGCAGCACGCTTGCCAGGTTGGTACGCAACCCGCGCCCCGCCACCACTTCGTGCGGGAAGTGGGAGCTGAAGTTGCGAATCCGTTCCTCGGGACCTCCTTCTTCAGCCCATATCGCGCGTAGCGCCGCTTCGCTCTTGGGGTTCTCCTTCAGCCAATCGAGAAACGAACCGTGAGTCCTGTAGTTGGTCAGGTTGTTGCCGCCTCCAAAAGCACTCTTGAGAGCCTCCCTCCAACCCTCATCGCCGTGCTCGAAGAGCTCCCGCGCGCGGCGCATCTTCCCTGCGATTTCGAACTTGTAGTCGCGCTCCTCGACCTCAAAATCCGCTCGTGCTCGGAACCGCCGAGCCCAGTGAACGAACTGGCCCCACCGGCTCGCTTCCGCGGCCCAAGAATCACGCCATGGTTGCAGGTAGAAGTGAACTTCTCGATCGGTGTTCTCTTCCAGCGCCTGGCGAATCTCCCACAGCTTCTGGTCGACGTTGGCACCCGCAGTGGCTACGCGATCAGCGAAGCCCTCGGTGATCTTCTGCTTGGCACCCCAGGAAGTGATGCACTCAAAGGTGTCTGGGTGGACCAGATGTAGCAGAGCCTCCCGCATGGGGCGCGAGGTGGAGACATGGATCGAGTGCAGGAGTTCACGGAAGCGCCAGGGGTCGGAAATCAATGCCGCGCGATCTTCCTCTTGCCGGAGGCGACGCGCGAGCGCAAGGATGAATTGGAGCTGAAAAGGCTTCTTCGTGGCATAAGCAACACCACCACTCTCCACCATCCCACCGGCCAGAGCCTCGCGAAACTCCTTGGGGAGTTCCGCAATCGGTGCTCCCCAAGCCAAGACCCGCTCGATCTGGCCAACCTTGGTCTTTAGTTTCACCCGTTCGGGGACCAGGAAGTAGACGCAGAGAATTTCCGCCGCGAGCTGTATCGTTCCAGCGGAAGCACCCGCCAACTGTCGCTCGAACTTCTGTTCAAAAGAATCCTTGGACCCGTCGGGCTGATCGACGAACCGATGCTGGAAGTCGTCCAGCGTTTCATCGCTCCACACCGCCTCACCGGGGGTGAAAAGTGAGTCACTTCGGTTGAGGCAGCGCTCAACGAAAGCTCCCACAACTGGGTATACCAGTTGGGCAAGTGGGTTGCTGCTCTTGGCCACACTCTCTCCCTTGAGCGGACTCCAGGATCCGAGTCCGCCTTTGCAGCTCCTTCGATAGAGAAGAGCGGATTACAGATAGATATTGCTTCGAGTCAACGGCAGTGTAGCAGGGGGTAGTCCGCCCTTCGAACGTTCAGCAAAGAAGCGCCCAGGCCCCAACCTCGTGGAGCGGAATCCCCGCCTGCCGGATCGCTTCGACGCGGGCACGGCGCAGCGCCTCGGCAGGTCCATGACCCAGCAGATGGTGATAGAGAATTCGCATGAAATCGGCGGCGTGGCGATCGTCAACCGTGTAGCGAGTGGCGATCACTTGATCGACGCCGGCTTCGAGGAGGGCCCAGGCAAGTCCCTCGACCCCGGTACCCGCTCCAACCGGACCGACCAGACTGGAACAGGCGGAAAGCACCACGAGTTCGACCGACTCGAGCGGTAGGTCCCGCATCAGGCGAAATGGCAGCAGCTCGCCGGCCGCCCCCCCCGGCTCGGAGGCGAGGATGAGCGCACAAGCATCGGGATAGTCTTGATCTCCGACACCGTGAACCGCCAGATGGAGGACTGCCGGCCTTTCGAGTTCGAGCGCGTTGGTGAGGTTCCCGAGGTGTGCATAGGAGCCGGTCAGGACCGTCACGGGATCGATATCTAGGGCGCGAAGAGCCCCCGCGATGGCCTCGACTTCTCGCTTCGTGCCGGGAAGCTCTGGAAAGTAGTCTTGCTCTTCTTGTGGTTGCAGCGGAGCTTGCGGCGCAGCGCCGAAACCGAGCCACCCCGCGGAAAGATCGACCCGCGGATCCACGTCCGAAAAGGTCTTGGAACTCAGGCGGTACCGGGTTGCGAGCCGTTCTCCCAGACAGCTTCCTGGGCGAGTTGGATCGGGGAGAGTTTCGAGTGGAAGCGTGTAGAGCGACCCCTCTGGATAGAGGCTACAGGAAGTTTGATCCTCTCCGCCGAGGAGGCCGTCGGTGACCAGGAGGCGCTCGGTCGCTTCCTGCACCCAACGCCGATCGGGCTCGGGAATGCGTGCGTCACTAAGCGCCGGACCGGCGACCTCACGGCGGGCGCGCAGAGCGTGGTTACCCCACTGTGCTTGCTGTTTGAGATAGGCACACCAGTTCCAGAGCGGCTCCCAGGAGGACGAGCGCGGCTCATCGATCCAGCGGCGGCTTACGGTATCGCCTAGCCGCGTCAAGACCAGAAAATGGCCGCCCGGCTCAAGATCCCGAAGCTCAAACCAAAGGATGGCGGGATCGGTCTCGTATCTGGCTTCCGCTAGCTGGTTTTCCTGTTTTCTCGCTACGTGGGCCACTTCGAGATCCAGGACCTTCTGTAAGAAGTCCTCGAGGAACTCCCCTCGATTCTTGCCCTCGACGATATGGTAGTGGAGTCCTCGATGCAGAGAATCCTCCAGATGTCTCAACTTTCGGGCCTGCGCCTTGTCCATTGCCAAGCGGGGTGCTTGGAGTTCCGGATTGCGGGTGGCCAAGATGACCTGCCAGCTCTCGCGAAGGGCAATCTGCACAAGCGGTCCCGGTTGAGCCAGGTCGGCTGCGTAAACAAGAGCGCGAACAATGCACTCGACCGTTCGCTGATGCCGCTGCCGTAGCCGTCGTCTAGCTGGAGCGCTAGCGAGTCCAGCGAGAACGGACCGGTAAAGCCTTCGCGCTTCGCCAGCGTGGGCCACGATCGCGGAGAAATCGGGTGCGGATTCGCGGCCGAACGCTTCGATCACGTACCCCATGTACTCGAACCGGCGATCCTCATCGGGAACACCACGAATCTGAGGGAGGAGGTGCTCGAATCGTTCGGCTGCCCCCGCGGAATCCCCCCGATAGCCGGCCTGCCGGGCCTCGATGACATCACGTTCCAACGCGCTCGTTGGATCGTTCGAGGCTTCGAGGAATAGCCATTCGAGCGTCTTCTGCCCTCGTTCCGGCTCACCGAGAAAATGGCAGTACGAGACCAGGTAACTGAGCCATCGATAGCACAACCACGGATCCTTGTTGCCCCTTCGAAGATACTCCTCGATCATCGACAAAGCGGCGCCAAGCTCTTTTGGATTCGAACCCGGACCTCGGCGGAGACGGGCCAAAAGGTCAGCCTGGTTGCGCCCTTCGGGCGTCCTGGACCCGGCACTCCCGGTGCTGACGTAGATGCCCAGCTCTTCGATGAGCGAGAGCCGAGTCCGGTCCCACGCTCGGAGGGTGGATTCGTCCAGCGTCTGCCGCGCCTTGTCCTCAGCGAGTGTCAAGAGCCCGTAGGCGGCGGACCGATTTCCGACCCGCGACAAGAGTCGCACCGCGCGGGTCAAGAGCCGCAACTGCGAGTCGGGGACCGGCTCCTCTCGGGCGGCGAGACGCAGAGCCTCCGCGGCTTCCTCAAATCGCCCCGAAGCCTCGTGACTATCCGCTTCTAGCCGCAGCGTAGCCAATCCGCGGCGATTCCCTTGTGAGCGCTCAGCGGTAGGTCCCCCCTCCGCCTGAGGCCGCAGATCTCGAAGCTCGAAGAGCGACTCTGGATCGGTCTGGTTCCAGAGCTTGCAGTCTTCGATAGCTCCACGGTAGTACCGATTGACCCGACAAGGGAAGAACTTGCGGCAACTGGTGCAATTGCTGGAGCCCGTGAAGCGTTCGTCATGGTCGATGAGTAGGGTCGAACCACTCTGGTAGACGCTGATTGATCGGCGCAAGCCGCGAGCGTTCGAGTCCACTTCGACACCGAGCCGTTCGAGTGCCAGCGCTGTATGCATAGGTGGGTCGTAGTGGTACTGATGGAGAAGTACCTCGTCAAGAAGCTGGCTCAAACCGGTCCTGCCGGCAAGCCCGATGAGGTCGATGATGTGGTATCGGCCGTCGGCTTGCAGAAGGGCAGCTTCGAACGGCGAGTGAGAGATGAGCAGACGGCGGAAGAGCTCTTCGTCTCGGTGGAATCGCTCTACCAGGCAAAAAGCCGCGGCTCGTTGATCTCCCCTGGCCTCATCGAGGGTGGAGGCCAGTTCCTCGATCTCCACCTCGACCGATGAGACACCGGCAAGGAGGTACCAGAGCCTCCCCGCGTCGTCCGAGCCTCGACTTGTTGCGCTCTCAAGCCAGGTAGACAACCGAGGAGTCACCGTCGCTTCGAGCGCCGCGCGAAGGGCTCGGTAGTCCGCTGACCTTCTAAGCTCGTCGAGCTGGCTCCGCAACTCGTCGAATCGGCTAACTAGAAACTCCTCGGGCCAGTTCATCGATACCGTTCGAGATTCTCGATTGTTGGCAAGATGCTGGCCTCCGTTCGGGCGCCCGCGCTGCGTCCGCTACTTCTTACCGATCAGAGACTTCAGAAAGCCCTCCGCTCGTTTCTTCGACTTCTCCTTGCGTTCCTGTTCCCGACGTTGCAGGGCATCCTTGCCCTTGTCGATCAGGTCCTTGGGAGATTTCCAGTCCGTAGCCATGCGATACCTCCGTGTTTAGGTTCGATGTGGCCCTTGGAGGGCACGCTCAGTAGTACTAGCGGTATTGGTCCCCGAGTGGGGCCATGGAACTTGAACACTCACACTGGTACTCTGCCGTGCTCTCCTTGCCGTGCCGCTGGCTCGCACGCCCTGCTCCACCGCCCAGGCGGGTCTCGTATCCAGTTCGATTCCGAAGATCTTCTAGCCGGCTAACACCTCACTGAAACGTTTGCTAGCAAATGCTAGCTCGTGCTAGCCTCCACGGAGGAGGTCGATCATGGCGCAAGTACAACTCGCGACTAGAGTCAGCGCACAGGTCAAGGGTGCGGTGGAGGCCGTGTGCCGGTCACGGG
>QIHU01000410.1 GCA_003231035.1 Acidobacteriota bacterium | reverse complement strand
CAACTGGCCACGGATTTTTCTGAGCGCCAGATCGGCAAGCTGTACCGCGCCATCGTCTACGGCAAGTCGCCTGCCGAGGGGAGGATCGAGGCCGCCATCGGTCGCCACCCGCAACGGCGAACGGAGATGGCGGTCAGACCGCGCGGCCGGCCCGCGGTGACCGTCTACCGCACTCTGGCTTCCGTGGGCGGCGCTTCGCACCTAGAGATTGATCTCGAGACGGGCCGTACCCACCAGATTCGCGTCCACCTCAAGCACGCTGGCTACCCGTTGGTCGGCGACCCGGTCTACGGCGAAGCGCGGTGGAAGAGCAGTCCGCCGAAATACCAGCCACTCTTGCGCACCTTTCCGCGGCCGGCTCTGCACGCCTGGAAGCTGCGCCTACGCCATCCTCGGGGTGGCCAGTGGGTTGAGTTCGAAGCGCCGTACTCCAAGGATCTCGACCAACTCTGGCAGGGGCTCGAAGCGGCGGGTTCGCCTTGATTTGGTACTCTCTCGATTGTGGTGCGCTGCTCTCGAAGGCCATCCACGGCTAGTCGCCCGCGCGCCCGTCCTCAACCCTGGAGACTCTCTCGATGGTACCCGAGAAGATCGAGGCCTACCGGCCTGAGAACCCCATTCGAATCGTTACCGCGGCCTCGTTGTTCGACGGCCACGATGCGGCGATCAATATCATGCGGCGGGTCTTGCAGGCCTCGGGCGCCGAGGTCATCCACTTGGGGCACAACCGATCGGTAGCCGAGATCGTCGATTGCGCCATTCAAGAGGACGTGCAGGCGATCGCCATGACTTCCTACCAGGGGGGCCATGTCGAATACCTCAAATACATGCACGACCTGCTCGCCGAGCGCGGTGCCCAGGTGAAGATCTTCGCCGGTGGTGGCGGAACCATCTTACCCAGTGAAATCGAAGAGCTGCACGACTACGGCATCACTCGAATCTACTCGCCCGACGACGGTCGGTCGATGGGTTTGCAAGGGATGATCAACGATCTGTTGCGCCAGTGCGACTTCCCCACTGTCGTTTTGGGCAACCAGGGCGAGCCGGCGCTCAACGGCCAGTTTTCCCGCCTCAAGGAGCGAGATCACCAAGCGATTGCCCAGATCATCACCATGGCCGAGAACTTTCCCCAACACGGGCCCTTCCTCGAAGAGCAAGTGGAGCTCGTGGCCTCGCGGCGGACGATTCCGGTACTCGGGATCACCGGCACCGGCGGTTCGGGGAAGTCTTCTTTGGTCGACGAGCTGGTGCGACGCTTCCTCAGAGACTTCGCGGACAAGACCATCGCGGTGATTTCAGTCGATCCTTCGAAGCGCAAGACCGGGGGGGCCCTGCTCGGCGACCGCATCCGCATGAACGCCATCGACAACCCGCGGGTTTATATGCGCTCCCTGGCCACACGCCAGTCCAACCTGGCCCTGTCGCGCTATGTTCAAGAGTCGATCGATGTTTGCAAGGCGGCCGAGTTTGATCTGGTCATCGTCGAGACCTCGGGAATCGGGCAGTCCGATACCGAGATCACCGAGCACTGCGACGTCTCCCTCTACGTAATGACGGCCGAGTATGGTGCCGCGACCCAGCTCGAGAAGATCGACATGCTCGATTTCGCCGACCTGATCGCGATCAACAAGTTCGATAAGCCCGGCTCGCTCGACGCACTGCGCGACGTGCGCAAGCAGTACCAACGCAACCACATGCTCTTTGAGGCGGCCAACGAGGAGCTGCCGATTTTCGGCACCATCGCCTCCCAGTTCAACGATCCGGGCACCAGCCGGCTCTATCGCCAGCTGATGGCGAAACTGGTCGAGCGCACCGGCGCCAAACTGGAATCGAGCCTTGAGATCACCTCGGCTGGCTCCGAGAACCGCTTCGTCATCCCACCGGAACGAGTGCGCTATCTGGCCGAGATCGTCGAGGCCAGCGAGAGCTATGACCACTTCGTCGAAGAGCAGTGCGCCCTCGCCCGCAAGCTCTACCAGCTCCACGGCACCATTGAGACCTTGCGCGCCAGGATCGGCGAAGAGAGGGTCGAGATTGTCGAGCCTGAGCAAGGTGAACGAGGGGTGGTCGAGGTGCTCAGCAAGGTGGTCGGTGAACCCGACTACCTGGGCGAGCTGATCGATCTCTATGCCCACTTCGAAGACCGGCTCGACGCTGACTGCAAGACCCTCCTGCGCCAGTGGCCGGCGATGGTGGAACGCTACAAGGCGGACAAGTACCGATTCCAAGTGCGCGACAAGGTGATCGAGCAGGATCTCTTCACCGAATCCCTCTCCCACCTGCGCATTCCCAAGGTGAGCCTGCCCCGTTTCAACGACTGGGGCGACATCTTGCGCTGGCAACTGACCGAGAACGCTCCGGGCCTCTTCCCCTTTGCCGCTGGCGTTTTTCCCCTCAAACGGCAGGGCGAGGATCCGGCGCGGATGTTCGCCGGCGAAGGGGGGCCGGAACGGACCAACCGCCGTTTTCACTACGTCTCGCGCGGCCTACCCGCCAAGCGGTTGTCGACCGCTTTCGATTCGGTGACCCTCTACGGCGAGGATCCCGATCCTCGGCCGGATATCTACGGCAAGGTGGGCAACTCCGGGGTGAGCATCGCCACCGTCGACGATGCCAAGAAGCTCTACTCGGGCTTCGATCTCAGCGATCCCAAGACCTCGGTTTCGATGACCATCAACGGCCCCGCCCCGATGGTTCTCGCCTTCTTCCTCAATGCGGCGATCGACCAGGGCTGCGAGAAGTACATCCACGGGGAAGGGCTGCGCGACGAGGTGGTCGCCAAGATCGACGGGATCTACCAAGCTCGCGGCGCGGCGCGGCCCGAGTACCAGGGAGAGTTGCCCGAGGGCAACGATGGACTGGGCCTATTGCTGCTCGGGGTCAGCGGCGATCAGGTTCTCCCCGGCGAAGTCTACGAGCGCATCCGGGAAGAGGTCCTAGGACGGGTGCGCGGGACGGTGCAGGCCGATATTCTCAAGGAAGACCAGGCGCAGAACACCTGTATTTTCTCGACCGAGTTCGCCCTGCGCATGATGGGCGATATTCAGGAGTACTTCATCGATCGCAAAGTGCGCAACTTCTACTCCGTTTCGATCTCCGGGTACCACATCGCCGAAGCCGGGGCCAACCCGATCACCCAGCTCGCCTTGACCCTCGCCAACGGCTTTACCTACGTCGAGTACTACCTCTCGCGGGGCATGAAGATCGACGCCTTTGCCCCCAACTTGTCTTTCTTCTTTTCAAACGGCCTCGATCCCGAGTACTCGGTGATCGGCCGGGTGGCGCGCCGCGTCTGGGCCAAAGCGATGCGCAACAAATACGGCGCCAACGCGCGGTCGCAGAAACTCAAGTACCACGTCCAAACCTCCGGCCGCAGCCTGCACGCCCAAGAGATCTCCTTTAACGACATCCGCACCACCCTGCAAGCGCTGTACGCCATTTACGACAACTGCAACTCCTTGCACACCAACGCCTATGACGAGGCGATCACCACTCCCACCGAGGAGAGCGTGCGCCGCGCCCTGGCCATCCAGTTGATCATCAACAAGGAGCTGGGGTTGGCCAAGAACGAGAACCCCCTCCAGGGCTCGTTCATCATCGATGAGTTGACCGATCTGGTCGAGGGGGCGGTGCTCACCGAGTTTCGCAGCCTCTCGGAAAGAGGGGGCGTCTTGGGGGCGATGGAGCGGATGTACCAGCGCACCAAGATTCAAGAGGAATCCCTCTACTACGAATCGCTCAAGCACAACGGCACCATGCCGATCGTGGGAGTCAACACCTTCCTCGGTCCACAGGGTTCGCCGACCATCATCCCCGACGAGGTGATTCGCTCGACCAGCGACGAGAAGCAGTACGCCATCACCTCGCTCGAAGCCTTCAAGGCCCGCAACCACGAGGCGCGGGGTGGCGCGCTGGGTCAGCTCCAGCAGGTCGCGGTCGAGAACGGGAACCTCTTCGCTGCGTTGATGGAAGCGACCAAGGTCTGCACTCTGGGCCAGATCTCGCAGGCGCTCTATCAAGTTGGCGGCCAATACCGCCGGAACATGTGACACGGGATGGAGCACCGGTACGAGAGCTGGCGGCGGCGCGTTGACGGTGAATTGGGTTCGGCGGATTTCGAAGAGGAGTTGGTGCACCGGATCCCTGTCGGGGTGGCCGAGGGGGTCCGCATCGAGCCGCTCTACACGCCGGACCACCCATCCACGGGAGACTCGGCCAGCCGTGGACTGCCAGGTCAGGCGCCCTTCACTCGCGGTGCTCGCCCCGCTCGTGGCTCGGGTGCCCCTCCCTCCGGTGCTTCCTGGAGCTGCTGCGCACGCTATTGCACCGATACCCTTGGGCAGCTTAATCAGGAGATCCTCGACGACCTGGCCGGCGGGATCGACTCGCTTTGGCTAGAGGCGGGTGGGAATGGAGCCGCGATCGCCACCCTCGACGATCTAGACCGTGTTCTCAACGGTGTTCTGCCGCAGGCGATCACCACCGTCTTTGATTGCGGCGTTGAGAGTCTTGCCGGCGCGGCTTTGCTCGTAGCCTGGCTCGACGAGCACGGTTTCGATCCGGCCGGCCTTGATCTACGTTTCGCCGCTGACCCTCTGGCTACCCTTGCCGCTACCGGCCGCCTGCCGGCGGCTTGGGTTGAGATCGACGGCGAGCTTGCGGCGTTGGCGAAGTATTGCTCCAAGTCGTTACCCAGAGCACGGGCGCTGGTGGTTTCAACGCTTCCCTACCACCTCGGGGGCGCCCACCCGGCGCAGGAGCTGGGCTACGCCATGGCGACCCTTCTCCATTACCTGCGCGTGCTCAGCGCACACGGTCTGTCGCTGGGTGATGCGGCGCGACAGATCGAGCTGCGGGTGGCCGTCGACCAGGACTTCTTCATGGAGATCGCCAAGCTGCGCGCCTTGAGAACTCTGTGGAGCAAGCTCTTTGCCGCTTGCCAGGAGGAGCCCTCACCCCCGCCATTCGTCCATGCGGTGGCCTCCGGGCGGACGTTGAGTCGCAAGGCCCCGTGGACTAATCTGCTGCGCGGCACCGGTGAGATGCTCGCCGCGGTGGTGGCCGGGGCGGACCGAATCACCAACGCTGGATACAAGGATGGCTCCCCCAATCCCAGCGCGCTCTCACGCCGGATTGCCCGCAACACCCACACGATCCTCGCCGAGGAGAGCCATCTAGGCGAGGTCGCGGACGCGGCGGGCGGTTCCTACTATGTCGAGGAGCTGAGCGATCGTCTGGCCCGCGGCGGCTGGGCTCATCTGCAAGAAATCGAGGGCCGCGGCGGGATGGCCGCTTGCCTGGAAAGTGGCTTTGTACAAGAGGAGGTGGCGCGCAGCTGGGGCGGCCGCTTGCACGCCATCGCCTGCCGTGAACAGCCGATCACCGGGATCAGCGAGTTTGCTCAACTCGACGAAGAGGTTGAAGAGTGCCAGCCGTCGACCACCGAGGCTTCCACGACCCGGCCGGAGTCAGGACGAGTCTTGCCACGGGCTGCTAGAGAGCCTGTGGCCGAGTTGCCAAAACAAGGCGAGTGCGACCTACCGGCCTTGATCGCCGCGGCCCGGGCTGGCGCGAGCCTGTCGCAGCTGGCCGCCAGCCAGCCTCGCACCCAGAACTTGAGGGCGGCGGCGATCCCGCCCCAGCGCGACGCGGAACCCTTCGAACGGTTGCGGGAAAGAGCGGAGACCTTGTCGAAGGGTGGCCTCCAGGCGAAGCTCTGGGTCGCCTGCCTCGGCACCACGGCGAGCCACACAGCGCGGGCCAACTTCGCCCGCCGCGCCTTCGCCGCGGGCGGCCTGGCCACCGCGGAGGCTACCGTGGAGCCTTCCGCCGAAGCAGGAACCGAGGTGGCTCAGCTGAGTGGCCAGTTCGCGCGCTCTTGCAGCCCGGTAGCGGTGATCTGTGGTCCGGACGAGAGCTACCGCGCCCAGGGCCACTCCCTGGCCAGGGCACTCAAGGAAGCCGGAGCTCAGCAGCTACTCCTGGTGGCCAAGCCGGGCGCGGAAGAAGAGGCTTGGCGACGAGCGGGCGTCGATCGCTTCCTCCACCTCGGCTGCGACCTGCTGAGGGTGCTGGAGGGAGTGCTCCTGAGTCTCGAGGCCAGGGGTCTCGCAACCCGCGAACTCGGGGAATCCTCATGAGCCATGGCACCGCAGGGTCGATCCCCAACTTCGTGGATCTCGATTTCGACGCGGTTCCCGAGGCTCCATCCTCTGATCGTGACTCTAGCTTCTTTCCGGCACTCGATGAGACCGCCGAGGGGATCGAGCAACGCTCCCTCTACACCGCCGCCGATCTCGAGGGGGTCGAGCACCTCGGGTCGTTGCCGGGCTTTGCCCCCTACGTTCGGGGTCCCTACACCACCATGTACGCCCGCCGCCCATGGACCCTGCGCCAGTATGCCGGCTTCTCCACCGCGGAGGAGTCCAACGCCTTCTATCGCCGCAACCTAGCCGCCGGCCAGCGGGGCCTCTCGATCGCCTTCGATCTGGCGACCCACCGGGGCTACGATTCGGACCACCCGCGGGTGGTTGGCGATGTCGGCATGGCCGGGGTGGCGATCGACTCGATCTTGGATATGGAGATCCTCTTCGACCGCATTCCACTCGACCGGATGAGCGTTTCGATGACCATGAACGGCGCGGTGCTGCCGATCCTGGCCCTCTACATCGTCGCCGCGCAAGAGCAGGGGGCGGCCCTCGAACAACTCGCCGGCACGATTCAGAACGACGTGCTCAAAGAGTTCATGGTGCGCAACACCTATATCTATCCGCCGCAACCTTCGATGCGCATCGTCGCCGACATCTTCGTCTACACCTCCCGGCGGATGCCGAAGTTCAACAGCATTTCGATCTCGGGGTACCACATGCAGGAGGCCGGGGCGACGGCCGATATCGAGTTGGCCTACACCCTGGCTGACGGTCTCGAATACCTGCGCACCGGCTTGGCCGCCGGTCTGACTATCGACCAGTTCGCCCCCCGCTTCTCCTTCTTCTTCGGGACGGGAATGAACTTCTTCGTCGAGATCGCCAAGCTCCGGGCGGCGCGGCTCCTGTGGAACCGATTGCTCGCCCCCTTCGAACCGACCGACCCTAAGTCGTCGATGCTGCGCACCCACTGCCAGACCTCGGGATGGTCGCTGACCGCGCAGGATGTCTACAACAACGTCATCCGCACGGCCATCGAAGCCACCGCCGCCACCCACGGCCATACCCAGTCTTTGCATACCAATTCTCTGGACGAGGCGCTGGCGCTACCCAGTGAGTTCTCGGCCCGGATCGCGCGCAACACCCAGTTGCAGCTGCAGCAAGAGGCCGGGACCTGCCGGGTGGTCGATCCGTGGGGGGGGAGCTACTACGTCGAACGGCTAACCCACGATCTCGCCAAGTGCGCGATGCGCCACATCGCCGAGATCGAAGAGCTGGGCGGGATGGTGAAGGCGATTGAGGCCGGCCTGCCCAAGATGCGGATCGAAGAGGCGGCGGCGCGGGCCCAGTCGCGGATCGATTCGGGAAAGCAAACCATCGTTGGGGTCAACAAGTACCGCCGCGAGACGCAACCGCCGCTCGATGTGCTCAGAGTGGACAACGCCAAGGTGCGCGGGGCACAGCTCGAACGGCTCGCTCACCTCAAGGCGAGGCGCGACGGCAGCCGCACAAGCGCCGCGCTCGATACCCTCCAAGCGGTGGCGGCCAAGGGCACTGGAAACCTGCTGGAAGCGGCCATCGAGGCGGCCCGGTCCCGCGCCACGGTGGGAGAGATTAGCGCCGCGCTAGAGCACTCCTTCGGCCGTCACCAAGCGGTGATCCGCACCATCCATGGGGTATACAGTGGTGAAATGGGCGCGGACAACGAACCACTGATAGCGGTGCGCAAGCGGGTCGAGGCGTTCGAGAAACGCCAAGGCCGCCGCCCGCGGATGCTGGTGGCCAAGATGGGTCAGGACGGTCACGACCGAGGCCAGAAGGTGATCGCCACCGCCTTTTCGGACCTCGGTTTCGATGTCGACATTGGCTCGCTCTTTCAAACTCCGGCGGAGACCGCGCGGCAAGCGGTCGAGAATGACGTCCACCTAGTGGGAGTCAGCTCGCTGGCCGCCGGTCACTTGACGCTGGTCCCGGCGCTGAAGGAGGAGCTGCGCTCGCTGGGGCGCGACGACATCCTCGTCGCGGTCGGCGGAGTGATCCCACCGGCGGATCACGCGGCGCTCCACGCGGCCGGAGCGGTGGCGGTCTTCGGTCCCGGAACGGTGATCGCGCAAGCTGCCGCCGCCCTGCTGGACCATCTCGAAGGCGGCCAACCCATCGAGGCTACCGCGGCCGGCGCGGATGGCTGAAGAAAGCCATGGGCTTCGCCGGCCCGCCGTTCAGCCACGGGGCGCGTTGTCGGTCGAAGAGTTGGAGCAGGGGGTGATAGCCGGCGATCGGATGCTCCTCGCCCGAGCCATCACCTTGATCGAAAGCTCCCGAAGCGAGGATGTCGAGAAAGCGCAGCGACTGCTCACCTCCCTGAGGCCGCGCGCCGCCGCCGCCAAGCGGGTGGGGATCAGCGGCGCTCCCGGAGTGGGCAAGAGCACCTTCATCGAGGCGCTGGGGATGCGCTTGGTGGAACGAGGCTTGGGAGTCGCCGTCCTAGCGGTCGATCCTTCGAGCACCGTTTCGGGAGGCAGCATCTTGGGGGATAAGAGCCGAATGCCCCAGCTCGCCCTCCATCCTCGCGCCTTCATCCGCCCCTCCCCCAGCGCCACCACCCTCGGCGGAGTGGCCCGGCGTACGCGCGAGACGATGCTCCTGTGCGCCGCCGCCGGATTTGACGTCGTGCTGGTGGAGACGGTCGGGGTCGGTCAGTCCGAGACTCTGGTCGCCCAGATCGTGGATTTCTTCTTGGTTTTGATGTTGCCTGGCGCGGGCGACGAATTGCAGGGGATCAAGAAGGGAATTGTAGAGCTGGCCGACTTGATCGCGGTCAACAAGGCCGATGGCGAGACCGAGAGCCTGGCCCAGGTTGCCTGTCGCGAATACAGTGCTGCCCTGCGCTACTCGCCGCGCAAGGGCGACTCCTGGCAGCCGCGGGCCCTGACGGTGAGTGCGTTGACCGGTGCGGGGATCGACTCAGTCTGGGAGCTGATCGAGGAGCATCACCGAGCGTTGAGCGCCAACGGCGAACTCGAGAGCCGTCGCCGACAGCAGCGCACCGCGTGGATGTGGACCCATATCGAAGAGATGGTTCTGGCCGCCTTTCGCCAGGATTCTCGGGTGTCGAGCCGGCTTGCGGAAATCGAGTCCGCGGTCACCGCTGGGTCGTTGTCGCCAGCGCAAGGAGCGGCTGAGCTTGTGGCTCTCTTCCGTACAGAACACTAGCTCTCAACGTTGCCAGCCTTTTCCGCGTAAAGAAAGTTGGAACCTTTTCCTTTCTACTACGTCTATAGTAGAAGGCAGAGGCCGCCGCTGCTCCGTTGTTGTCTGATCTGAGTTGCTCACCGTCATTCTTCGAGGGAACTGATGCCTGCCCCTAAGCCTGCCCTGGTCTTCTGCCTTGGACTTGTCTTCCTGCTCCTGTTCCACGCCGCTTCACCCCTTTTCGCCAACAAGGCAACGACAGTCGATGCCGCTGAAGCGCAGGCTAGTCAAGCCGTTGCGGTGGTGGCCGGTGCCGCTCTTTCGGTGCCCGTGACCGACGAGGAGATCACCGTCGACGGCGTGCTCAGCGAAGCGGCTTGGCAGAGCGCCCTCATCATGCCGCTACTCTATGAGACGAGACCGGCTGAAAACACTCCGGCACCGGTCGAGACCGAGATCTACCTGACCTACGACGAGGACAATCTCTACATCGCCTTCCGCGCCGAAGACCCCGAGCCGGAGAAGATCCGGGCCCGCCTCAGCGATCGCGATCGAGCTTTCAACGACGACTTTGTCGGTGTGGCGCTCGACACCTTCAACGACGAGCGCCGCGCCTTCGAGTTCTTTGTCAATCCGCTCGGGGTGCAGATGGACCTCATCTTCGACGGGGTCAACGGTCGTGAGGACGGCTCTTGGAATGGCATTTGGTCCTCGGCCGGCAAGCTGACCGCGACCGGGTACGTGGTGGAAATGGCGATTCCCTACTCGACCCTGCGCTTCCCCAAGGGCGGCCAGAATCAGATATGGGGGCTCGACGCGCTGCGCTTCTACCCGCGCGGCGACCGCCTTCGTCTGTCGATCAACAAGCAGGATCGCAACATCGACTGCTACCTCTGCCAGTTGACCAAGATCGAGGGCTTCGCGGGAGCCAGTCCCGGTCGTAACTTGGAGGTCACGCCAACCGCGACGGCGGCACGCCAGGACCGCCGCGACGGTTTTCCCGACGGTAAGTTCCAGCAGGGGGACACCGAGAGTGACATCGGCCTGACCACCACTTGGGGAATCACTCCCAATATCACCTTTTCAGGGACCCTCAATCCTGATTTCTCGCAGGTCGAAGCGGATACCGCCCAGCTCGACATCAACCGCCAGTTCGCCCTCTTCTTCCCGGAACGGCGCTCCTTCTTCCTCGAAGGGGCCGAACTCTTCAGCACTCCCTTCAACGCCGTCTTCACCCGCAACGTGGCCGACCCAACCTGGGGCGGGAAGCTCACCGGCAAGGTGGGCAAGAATGCCATCGGCGTTTTTGCCGCCCGCGACGAGCTGACCAACCTGCTCTTCCCCGGTAGCCAGGGCTCACGCACCACCTCGTTACCGATCAAGAGCACCGATTC
>QIHU01000327.1 GCA_003231035.1 Acidobacteriota bacterium | reverse complement strand
TGGCCGCGCAGCTCAAGAGTACGCCGCTCTTTCGCGATTGCAGCAGCATGTTCGTCGAAGGGCTCAAGTCGGCGGTCGAACTGGTTTCGTGCAACCCGGACGAGATCGTGGTGCGCCAAGGCGAGGCGGTCGACGCCCTCTACATGGTGCGCTCCGGCTTCGTCAAACTGGCGCAGAGTTTCGGCGAAGGGGAGATCGTCGTCTCCTACCTTTCCAAAGGGATGACGCTGGGCGAGGCCGAGTTGATGATGGACGAACTGGACGGCTGGGAGACGACCGCCACCTCGGTCGAGTACGCCGAATTGGTCAAGCTCCCCCGCCCGGCATTCACCCAGCTGCTGCGCGCCTACCCGGAGGTCGAAAAGAGCCTCTGGCGCACCGCCGCCGACCGCATCCGCGAGGCCGGTTTCGCCAAGCGCAATATCGCCCATTCCGAGTTCACCCAGGTGGCGCTCGACGCGGGGCTGGTGCAAGGCAGCAGCATGCTGGTTATCGACCTCGAAGCCTGCACCCGTTGCGACGACTGCGTGCGCGCCTGCGCCGCCACCCACGGGGGTCGGCCGCGTTTCGTTCGCGAGGGCGACAAGTACAAGAACCTGCTGATCGCCAAGTCTTGCTACCACTGCCGGGATCCGGTCTGCCTGGTCGGCTGCCCCACCGGAGCGATTCACCGAGCCGGGGTCGGCGACGTTGTGGAAATCGAAGACGACGTCTGTATCGGCTGCTCGACCTGCGCCAACAACTGCCCTTACGACGCCATCGTCATGCACGAAACCGGGCAGCAGTGGCCCGACGACATGATTCCGGCCGGCCTGCGCGGCAAGGATCGCAGGGTGGCGAGCAAGTGCGACCTGTGCCACGACACCGGCCACGGCCCGGCTTGTGTGAGCAACTGTCCCCAGGGCTGTGCCTACCGGGTGGGTTCGGTCGACGAGTTCCAAGCACTGCTGGAAAGCAAGGAGTAGAGCGGACCATGAGCAGCCAGCCTCGAGCGCGGCTCAGAAAAAGGCCGCCTAGCGTGCGCTCGGCGGCGCGGCTGACGGCACGGCGCTGGTCCTGGGGCTTCGTGATGGCGACCTCCCTCTGCCTGGCGACTTACGGCGCCAATTGGCTCTTCGCCGAGGTGTCGCCAGGGAGTGTTTGGGGTCTCGCTTATGGCACCGCCGCCGCCCTGCTGATGGTCGCCGCCGCCCTCTACGGAATGCGCCGCCGCGCCCTCTCGTTGGCCTCGAAGTACCGGCTGGGTAGCGCCCGCAACTGGCTCTACCTCCACCTCTACGGCGGCGCTCTGTTCCTTCTCCTGATGCTCATGCACAGCGCCTTTCGCATCCCCTCCGGGGCGGTGAATTGGTGGTTGTGGCTGCTCAGTGGGTGGACCGTGGCCAGCGGCCTCTTTGGGCTGGCGCTCCAGCAGTGGATTCCGCGCACCCTCGGCTCCGGGCTCGGCCTGGAGGTGGTCTACGAGCGCGTCGGCGAGCTGGTCGGCGAACTGCGCGACAAGGCCGAGGCACTGGCCGCCACCTCGGTGGAGCCGGTGCAAGCGCTCTATGCTCGCCGGGTGGCGCCGGAGCTGGCGGCGCCGAAGCGCCGGTGGATCTACTTTCTCGACATCACCGGCGGCAAACAGGGGCAGCTCAAAGAGTTCGATTACCTGCGCCGCTTCCTGTCGAGCGAGGAGAAAGAAAAACTGGGCGAGCTAGCCCGCTTGTACAAGGCCAAGCTCGATCTGGACGCTCACTACACCTTGCAAACGGCGTTACGCGGCTGGCTGTGGGCGCACGTACCCACCTCGATGGTGGTCTTGATCCTCCTGATCCTTCACCTAGGCGCCGTCTTCTACTTCTAAGAATCACTGGGACTCCACAACTCCATGGCACGACGAAAGAAGAGAGCCGGCAAAGGGACGTTTAGCAACGTCGAGCTGCCGGTTGCCAAGAGCTATCTGACCCCGTCCTCGCGCAATCGATTACTGCTGGCCGGCGGCGCGGTAGTGACCGTACTCCTCGCCTGGGTCGCCGTCGATAGCTGGATCGGCAATCCCCAGTCGCTCTCCAACGGTCCGCTGTCCTCGAACCACGCCAACCTCGAAGACAACTGCGCCGCCTGTCACACCGAAGACAACGAAGTGAGCAACGCCGCCTGCTCGACCTGTCACGAGAAGCACGGCGACGAGTTGGGCGTCTTCACCTTCGCCTCGCACTACCTCTACCGTTCGAACGACTTTCAACGGGTGGTGCCCTCGCCCGACGAAGAGCCCTGCCACGCTTGCCACATCGAACACCAGGGGCGCGACGCCGCCATCACTCAAGTGCCGGACTCACGCTGCCTGAGCTGTCACCAATTCGGCTCGTTCAACGATGACCATCCGCAGTTCGAGTTCGCCACCTCCAACTTGCCCGACGACGACGCCTTGGCCTTTACCCACACCCGCCACGTCAACGAGGTGATGGAACGCGGCGGGTTGGAAGATGTCGAACAAGCCTGCCTCTCTTGCCACCATCCCCGGCCCGAAGGCAAGAGCTTCCAGCCGATCGCCTTCGATCGCCACTGCGACGTGTGCCACTTGACCACCAGCATGCGTACCCCGCCCTTGCCGGTGCGCTCCGCCGCCACCGGCCCGGCGGGGGTCGAAACCCTGGAGGCGATCCAGCAACGCGGTGGGCCAGCAACGCAGTGGGCCTATTTCCTCAACCCCAACGAGTTCCGCCGCCTCGGTGACCGGGTGGTCAAGGGGCCGCTCTACCACCGCGACCCGTGGGTGCTGGAAAACCTGCGCGGGCTGCGCCGCGCCCTCTACCCCGAAGCCGGCTTGGCCGACCTGTTGACCACCTCGCCCGACGTGCCGCTGAACGAGCTGGCAACTCTGTACCGCGAGGCGATCGCCACTCTTAAGGGGCAAGTGCGCGGCCTGCGCGCGCGGCCGGAACCTGAGGTGCAAGAGGAGCTGGCGCGGCTAGGGGCCCTGCTCGAAGAGCTCGAACGGCGGCTCGACGATCCCTACGCACCGCTGGACGAGGCCCGCTTCCTACTCGCCCTTGGCCCCGCGTCGAGCAGCCTGAGCGAAACCGAGGTTGAGCAGATCGAGGCGCTGGTAACCGCCCTCACCGAACCCTGCCAGCAGTGTCACCGGGTAGACAACGCCACCATTGCACGAGTTCGCCAGGATCAACGCACCCTGCGCCGCGCCGAGTTCAACCATCGGGCGCACATCGTGCAACGCCGCTGCCTGGACTGCCACGGCGAGATTCCGGTCAGCGAGTTCTTGGGCAAAAGCGAGCCGGCTCAAGCCTCCCTAGATCGAGCCGCGATCCACAACTTGCCACGCATCGAAAGCTGCCAGGAGTGCCACAACCCGAAGCTGGCCTCCAACCGATGCGTCACCTGTCACCTCTTCCACCCCGACCAGAGCCGCCGTTCCCAGCTCCTGCTCTACATCGGCGACGAGCCCGAGGGTTGATATGACACCGCAAGCCAGACTGTTCGCCAAATACGGCCGCCTCGCCGGAACCGACCTCCTCGTCGCCGACGAAGCGACCCTTGGGCGCAACGAGGACAACACCGTGGTCGTCACCTCACGATCCACCTCCAATCACCACGCGCGGATCTTTTTCGACCCCGCCGAGGAGCTCTTCTACCTCGAAGACCTCGGCAGTTTGAACGGCACCGAGTTGGACGGCGTGCCGGTCGAGGGGCGCAAGAAGCTGGGCCGCCTGCACATCATCTCGATCGCCGGGCGCCACGATCTGATCTACCAGGGGCCACAACTGGTGGCGGCGAGGCTGGAGAAGGGCACGCAGGGGCCACCGCAACGCGAACCAACTCGGGTGGAGCACCAAGTCGTCCCCCTACCCCCGACGCTGGGACCACAACCCGCGCCAGAATCTGGCGAGACACCCACCGAGACACCTGAACGCAAGCCCACCCAGGTGCAACGCCAAGTCATCCCCTTGCCCGCCGCGCTGGCACCGCAACCGCCTCCCGCAAAGGGTGAGAGCGAGTTCGCCAGCAAAGTCGACAGTAAAGTCGACAGCACAGTCGACAGCGAAGAGGACAAGGTGGCCGTGGCTCCACACTTCCAGCTGGTGTTTACCAACTTCGAGCAGTCGCGAAGAGCCGAACTCGAGGAGGGCGAAAACACCGTTGGGCGGAGCGTGTCGGTACAAATCCAGATCGAAAGCCCCGAAATCTCTCGCCTCCACGCGGTGCTGAAGGTACACGGCACCACGGTCACGGTGCGCGACGAAGGCAGCCACAACAAGACCTACCTCGACGGCGTCCTCGTCGACCGAGAGACGGCGGCAAAGCCAGGGGCTGTGCTGCGCTTCGGCACCATCGAGGCGCGGCTCCAGCGAGTGGACGAATGATCGAGCGGCAAGGCCCCAACCAGGATTCAACCGGCACACCCGAGCTCTTCGATGTGGTGGTGGTCGGCGGCGGCCCGGCGGGAACGGCGACCGCCTTTCGGGCCCACGAACTGGGCCTCAAGGTCTTGGTGATCGACTACGACGACTTGATGAAACGGATCCGCGACTACGCCAAGGACAAGCTGATCCTGCCGACCTTCGGCGGCGGCGACCGTCTGTGCTTCCCCAAAGGCGGCGCCTTGATCTCGGCGCTGCGTTTCTCGCCGATCGACAAGGACGATATGTGCGTCCGCTGGAAAGGGCTGTACGCCCAGCACGGCGTGCCCTTCCAGATCGGCATCGAACTGACCGGGATCGAGCGCCGCGACGACGGCACGCTGGACCTCCTGGCCTGGGACCACGGCACGCGATGCGAAGCCCCGCTCCACGCCCGCGCGGTGGTACTGGCACTGGGCCGCGGCGTGCCGCGGCGCTTCGACATTCCCGGTAACTGCGACGGCATCAGTTTCCGGTTGAGAGATCCCGCCGCCTATCTGGGTCATCCGGCCTGCGTCATTGGCGGCGGTACTTCCGCGGCCGAGGCGGTGATCGCCATCTCCAACGCCAAGATCGCGGCCAACGATCCCACCGCGATCCACTGGTCCTACCGTGGCGACCGCATGCCCCGCGTCTCCAAGGCGCTGGCCGAAGTATTTTTCGGGGCCTACATTGGCAACGGCAACATCCGGTACCACCCGCGCAGCGAACCGACCGCGGTGATCACCGCCGACGACCGAGAGGAATACCTGGCCGTGCGTATCGACCGCCGAACGATCGAAGACCGGCCGCGCGAGACCACCCACCTCGAGTTCCACAAGCGGGCCTGCATCGCCTGCATCGGCGAGGATCTCCCGGCGGCGCTGCTCTCCTCGATCGGCATCGAGATGGTCCACGGCGGAGCGCGAGGCAAGAAACGGATGGTGGTGACCCCGCACCTGGAGAGCCGCGCAGACAACATCTTCGTGGTCGGCGACCTGCTGAGCCAGGCCTACTTCGCCACCGACGACTTCGCCGCCGACCCGGCGAGCTGGCGCGAGATCAAGCACCGCGGAAACGTCAAGTCGGCCCTGCGCGACGGGGTCTTGGTTGCCGGGGTCCTGCGCCAACGGCTCGACGGACGGGCGCGAATCGAGGTCCAGGTCGAGGACGACGAGGAGCTGGAAGAGACAGCTCAGCCGGTCGCGAAGAGCCTATCCTTGGTCGAGCCACTGGAGGACCAGGGACCACCGGCCGCCAGTCTCGCCGTCGACCGGCGAGTCGACATGACCGGGGCGTTCCTGGTGCGGCTCCTGCCCGGCGAGTCGGCGCAGGGTGTGGAAGAAGAGGAGTATCCGCTGGCTGCCAGCGGCGTCACCACCCTCGGCCGCGACGGCTGCGACCTCTCGTTCAGCGAAGACACCCTGCTCGCCCCACACCATGCCTCCATCGCGCGGATCGAGGATGACTATTTCCTGCGCGACGACGGAAGTGCCACCGGCGTCTTCCTGCGCGTCGCTCCGGGCCGCAAACGGGCGGTCGACAACGGTGACTTGATCCAGGTCGGCCACCAGTTCCTCCTCGTCTCCGGCCAAGACGGACGCTTCGCGGTGCAACACTTCGACGATCAAGGCCACGAGGTCGGCAGCTACCCGCTGTCCGCGAAGATCCAGATCTTCGGCCGGCAGGCTCCCGACGTGACCCTCGACCCCGAGGACCACACCCTGTCACGCCGGCAACTCGCTCTCGCGGTCGAGGGAAACCGGGTGATGGTCAAGGATCTCAAGAGCGTCAATGGAACGTACGTGCGCGTACGCTCGGCGATGCAGCTCGAACACGGCGACCAAATCCGCCTCGGCCAACAGCGCTTTCTGTTCAGCCTGCGCGACGACGCCTCACTGAGTGCCGGTCACTCCGGACCGAGTCATCTCGCGGCGCAGCCTCCTCCTCCGGCCGAGGCCATGACCAAGGGGGCGCCGGAAACGGCCGCCGAGGGCCCTTGCGTGGCCTTCGCGGGCAACGAGGGCACCCTCGTCGTCGAACCCGGCCAAACGATCTGCGAGGCCGCCGAGGCCGCCGGCATTTCGATCAACGCCGAGTGCCATTCCGGGATTTGTGGCAGCGACCCGATCCGCATTCTCGCCGGCCACGAACACCTCGAAGACGAAGCGGGCGAGCTCGAGAGTGAGACTCTAGAAGAGCTGTGCGACCGCAAGCCCGGCCAATTCCGGCTGGCCTGCATGGTGCGGGTCCGAGGTCCCGTCAAGGTGGAGATTCTCTAGATGGCGCTCAAAACCAGACCTTTCTTCCTCGCCGTGACGATCGGGCTCCTCCTCGCCTCGTCACCGGCGAAGGCGATGGCCACAGCGCAATCGAGCCCGCGAGAGGCCACTGCCCAAGCAGCGACTCTCCAACAAACTGCTGACCAAGGCGAGTCCACCCAGAGCGAAGACAGCGCCCAACCACCGGTCGAGAGTCCCCTGGTGCCCGAGCCTCCCCCGCTTACTCCGGCACAGCGCTTTCAAAGCGAGATTTTCGTCCTACGCAGCCAGGCCGAGGGATTCATCGCCCAGGCCGAGGCCCGCGAGGAGATCTCGCCGGAGCTTCAGGCGTTGATCGTCGAGAGCCAGGCGGTGGTAGCGGCAACGACACAGGTGAACACCCTCTTCGATGTGTCGCGGCTCGAAGTGTTGCGCGATCAGCTGCTCGACGCGCCGCTGCGGCTCTACCAGGCGACGACAGCGACGCCGGAACCTGGGCCTTCCCTACCGCCCGAGGTGACACCTCGCGCCAGACCGCGACCTGGACCCCCTGGGACTGCTTCGCCGCTACGGCCCACCCAACAAATCCCCCCAGAACTGCGCCACGGCGCCCAAGCCTATTTCGGCGGCGACTACAAACTCGCCATCGACGCCCTGAGCAAGGCTTCGTTCCCCGCGCCAAGGAGTCAAGCGCTAGCCCTGCTGCTGCGCGCCGCGGCGCGCTACTCACTCTTCCTCACCGCCGAGGAGCAAGACGAGAGCCAGCTCGCCGTGGTACGCGCGGAGATTCGAGAATGCATGCGCCTCGCCCCTCGCCTTCGGCCCGACCCCAACCTCTATTCCCCTCGCTTCGTCCGCTTCTTCGGCCACCTATCTGGAGCCAGGCGGCCGGGCCCCTGAGAGGACTCTAGCGAGATACCTCTCGACATCAACCGGCGCCAGCTCGACCGTGGTCCGGGTCGTTGCGGCTGCCCGGATCTCGACCTCAACCACCTGCCGGGAGGCGGTCCTCGGGTTGACCAGCGCGACCTGGTAACGACCCGGCGGCAAGGCCAAGCGCAGTGGGGTGTGGGGCTCGGGTCCCACCGGAAAGGGGGTGCCCGTAGCGTCGGTGATCGACTCCACTCGCGCCCAGGGCAAGGCGTTGAGTACCAAAGTACCCGCGGTGGAGACCGCCACCGCTTCGTCCGTGGCTGCCACCGGGTTGGCAGCGTCGGTGGAATGCCCCATCCGTTGCCACCAGAAATAGCCTCCCACTATCGCAACGACGAGCACCGCGGCAGCCACCCAGGGCAGCCGGGACGAGCGCTTTGGCGGCGGCGAGTCGTCGTGGGTCAACCCGTGGCTCGAGTGCGAGATTTCGAGATCCGAGATCTCGGCCATCGGCTCCGCGCTCCCGATGGCTAGGGCCGCCCGCAGCTGATCGGCTCGCACTCGCAGGGTCTGTAACTCTGGCTGATCTCCGTAGCGTGCCCGTGCAAAATCGATCTCGCGCACGGCCAGATCGAGCTGACCGTCGGTCAGCGCGCTAGCAATGCTGCGTTCGGCGACCGCGATGCTCTCGCCGCGCCGGGTCTCTAATTGCTGCCGTAACTCAGCCCATTGCACCGAGTCTCCATGCGCGGCCTCCGTCTCGCTCAACCGCTCTTCGGCGCGTACCAACTCGCCCTGCTCGATCAGTTCCTGAACGAAGGCGACCTCGGTCACCCAAGACGGAAACTCCTGAAAGACGGCATCCGGGGTACTCGCCTCCGCCTGTTCAGAGGGACGGGCCGGAGGTGGGGCAACGGGTTGCGGCTCCGTCTCAAGGGTCGGAATCAGAGTCTGCACGGCGGTCGGACTAGGCGTGGTTACCGGATTAAACTGCCGGTTGAGCCGGCTCTGGGTCGAGCCCGCCCGCGGATCATCCTCGGTTTCCTCGGCCGCCGACGCGGTGGCTTGAAGCACTCGGTCAAGATCCTCCGACAAGACCTCTCCGGCAACTCTGAAGGGTGCCAACGCCTCGATGAACTCATCGGCGTCAGCAAAGCGGTCCTCTGGACTCTTCTCCAGCGCGCGGAGCAGGACGGCGCGTAGCTGCGAGGGTAGGCGGCCTTGCGGGTCCGACTTGGCGAAGGAGAGCGGCGAATTGAAGAGGTGAGAAGCGATCAGCTCCGAGACACTCTCACCGACGATCGGACAACAACCGGTGAACAACTCATAGAGCAGGATGCCGAAGGAGTAGACATCACTGCGCTGGTCCTGCTCCGGCCCGCCGCCCTCGCTCCCGGAAAACTGCTCGGGCGGGGCATAGCGGACCTTGCCCATGAACATGCCGGTCTGGGTCAGCTCCAGGTCGCTGTCGACCTGCTTGGCGATGCCGAGGTCGATCAGCTTGACCAACGGTGCGCCACGAAAGTCGCGCGCCAACATGAGGTTATCCGAAGAGATGTCGCGATGGATGAAGCCTTGGTGGTGGAGGTAGGCGAGCGCGCTCAGCCCCTGATGGGCCACCTCTAGCGCCAACTGAACCGGTGGCGGACCACTCTTGCGCAACACCTCTTGAAGGGTCACCCCCTCGATGTACTCCATGACGATGAAGGAAGTGCCATCTTCATCCGAAACCGCGAAGTCGTAGATCTGAGCGATATTGGCGTGACGCAGCCGAATGGCCGTCTTGGCCTCGCGCAGAAAGCGGCGCTGCACGTTGTCGTCCGCGGCGAACTGGGGCCGGATCACCTTGATCACCCGCGTCTCTTCCAACAACAGGTGGCGAACCAGGTAGATCGCCCCCATGCCACCCTCCTTGATCTTGTGGAGGATGTCGTACTTGCCTTCGAGCTGGCTGAGGGGAAGACTCACGGGTTCGATCTCATATTCACCGGGTGCGGCAACGTAAAGTGGTACCACTAGCATCGACCCTGGCGCTAGCCACTGTCAAATGGCTAATCTCCGATACGTTCGGCGCGAGGCGAACACCTTGCCCCAAGATTCCTACACGTTTGGGTGGCTGGCGAGGAGGTTTCGTTACCCGTCAACCCACGGTCGCAACTCCGTCGAGCAGAGCTTCGAGACGATCGAACTCCGGGCGAGTTCCGTAGCGCGAGCGAGCGAACTCGATCATCTGAGCCGCCGTCTCCAGGGAACCGCCTTCAATCGCCTGTGAAATGCTCCACGCGGCCTCCGCCACCGGCCCGGTCGAAGTAGGTTGCGGCGGCGGGGCGGGCCGGGCGGTGGCCGAACTCGTGGACTCCGGCAGGGCCACCGTAGTGCCGCCGTAGTTCTCGACCCCGAACTGCCGATCCAGCCGCGCCTGCGTCGAGCCTGGATCGGGGATCCCCTCTTCGGCCTCCCAGGAGCGGGCACTCGCCAAAAGTTCGACCACCTCCGCCGCCAAGCCGGATACCGGCTGGCGAAACGGCCTCAACGCTTCGGCGAGCTCCGTCGCCGTCTGGATGCGGTCGCCCGGGCTCTTCTCCAGCGTTCGCAAGACCACCGCGCGGAGAGTCTCCGGCACCTTGCCGTGCGGATCGCTGTCGCCAAACGCGATCGGCGGCTGAAAGAGGTGCGCAGCGATGATCTGCGACAGGCTTTGGCCGGAGATCGGGCAGCAGCCGGTGAGCAGCTCGTAGAAGAGAACGCCGAAGGAGTAGAGGTCACTGCGCTGATCGAGCTTCACCGCACCCGGCCCGGCGAACTGTTCCGGCGACGAGTAGCGGATCTTGCCCATGAAGGTGCCGGTCTGGGTGAGCCTGTCGCCACCGGGTCGCTTGGCGATCCCCAGGTCGATCAGCTTGACCAGCGGAGTGCCGTCGAAGCCGCGGGTCAACATCAGATTGTCGGGCGAGATGTCGCGATGGACAAAATCTCGACTGTGTAGATAGGCGAGCGCCCGCAGCGCCTGCAACGCCACCTCCAAGGCCATCGCCAAACTCGGCTGGAGCGGGCAGCGCACGATCTCTTCGAGGGTAACGCCGTCGATGAACTCCATGACGATAAACGAGTTGCCGTCGTCGTCGACCGCGAAATCGTAGATCTGCGCGACATTCGGGTGGCGCAACTGGATCGCCGTTCTGGCTTCTTGCAGAAAGCGCTGCTCGAGCTCCGGGTCGCCGGCGTGCTGCGGACGCATCACCTTGACGACATGAATCTCCTCCAACAGGCGGTGGCGGACCTTGTAGATCGCCCCCATCCCGCCCTCCTCCATCTTGTGGAGGATCTCGTATTT
>QIHU01000709.1 GCA_003231035.1 Acidobacteriota bacterium | reverse complement strand
AGGCCAACGGTATGACGCTGTTGTCCGTATACTCGCGTAGTGCTGCGCCGATTTGACCGCTACCTGTTGATGGAGATCCTGGGCCCGCTGGGTCTTGGATTTCTCGTCTATACCTTCATCCTGCTTTTCCAGAAGCTGTTCCAGTCGGCCGAGATGATCATTCGGCGTGGCGTCGACGCGAGTACGGTCGGTGAACTTCTGCTCCTCAGCCTGCCGTACATCGTGGTTCTCACCATTCCGATGTCGTTGCTCTTTGGAATCTTGACCGCCATCGGGCGCCTCTCCTCGGATTCCGAGTTGGTCGCCTTGCGCGCCGGTGGCGTCAGCTTGATGCAGCTTTATCGACCGATCGCCTTGATCTCGCTGGTCTTGACCCTGCTCAGCTCGGCACTGATGATTTTCGTGCAGCCCTGGGGAAACTCACGGCTCGAGCAGCTGGGGCACGAGATTCTCAGGCAGTCGGTTGCGAAGATCATTCAGCCCCGCTACTTCCATGACGAGTGGAAGGACAAGACGCTCTACGTCTTCGAGCAAGCCCCGAACGATGACCGCTGGCACGGCGTCTTCTTGGCCTCGACTGAGAGTGTCAGCGTCAGCAAGGTCACCACCGCTGAATGGGGCGAGCTGACCGTCGATGAGTCTGGCGAAAAACTGTCGCTGCACTTGACCAACGCCTATTCCTACACGGTCAACCTCAACGACGCCACTCGCACTCAAGTTCAGAAGTCTGGCGACTTGGTGGTCGTCCTCGACGACGCCTTTACTAGCCGGCAGAACAACGCCAACCGGAATGCGTCAAAGGGTGTCCGCGCCATGCAGCTGGCCGAACTCCTTAGGGTCGCCAGGGACCCCAGGCAAGACTCACAGTGGCGCAACTTGGCCAAGGTCGAGATCCACAAGAAATTCTCCATCCCGGCTGCCTGCCTGGTTTTTGGCCTCTTTGCCCTGCCTCTGGGCTTCAGCAACCGGCGTGGCAGCAAGGCATCCGGGTTCGCGCTGTCTATTGGGGTGATCATGGTCTATTGGCTGATGATCAACAACTTCGAGGAAGCGGCCCGGGTCGGTCGGCTTGCCCCATGGTTTGCCATGTGGCTTCCCAACTTCGCACTTATCCTGCCAGGATTGTTCATCCTCGGGCGGCGTAACCGCGACAAGAGCCTGATGATTTCGCGTTTCGACCGCTGGATACGCGAAGATGTCTGGCGCGGTCTTCTGCGCATTAGCCACTGGCGCAAAGCCCGGCAGGACAGCCGCCGCGCTCAGCGCACCAGCGCGGCGACGGAGCGAGAACCGGGTGTGCGACTGCGACTCCCCCAGCTTCGCCTTCGCTTCCCCAACTTACTCGACCGCTACATTCTGCGGGTCTTCGCCGGCATCATGTCGATGGTTCTGCTCTCCGTGTTGACCCTCTACATCGTTGCCGATCTGAGCAATCGACTGGATGATGTGTTCAAGAACGACGTCTCATTCGGCACCCTGCTGGTCTTCTACCGACATTTTTCCTTGCAGATTATCTACGACCTCGCCCCGCTGGTCCTGCTGATCAGCACCCTCATCACTTTCGGAATTCTCTCCCGCTCCAATGAAGTGACCGCGGCCAAAGCTCTCGGTATCAGTCTCTACCGGCTCTCCTTGCCAGTGGTCATCGGTGGCCTCGCGGTGGCCCTGAGCGGCGTCTATCTGCAATCCAGCGTCTTGCCCATCTCCAACCACCGAATGCAGCAAATCGAAGACGAGATCAATGGCCGCGAAGCCCGAACCTTCCGCCGGCCCCACCCCTGGCTCTACGGACAGGGCGGGTTTTTCTACAACACCCTGCATTACGACAAGAAACGCATGAACCTACAGCGGTTGCAGGTGTTCGAGATCGACGAGCAGAATGGGTACAGCATCCGTCGGCGGTTGTTCGCCACCAATGCTCGCTTCGACCCCACCCTCGACCAAGGACAAGGGCGCTGGGTGATGTCTGACGGCTGGACACTGAGCCTGAACGGGCTGGAGACCTTGAGTCAGGAGTTCTTCGTCGGCGAAGCCCTTCTCGACTCCACCGAGAAGCCAGAGTTCTTCGAAACAGAGCTTCGCGCGCCCAGTCAGATGCCGTATCGAGAGCTGCGCCAGTACATTTCGGAACTCAATGCCAGCGGCCAAGATGTGCCGGATCTCGAAGTGCAACTCCACAACAAGTTCGCCTTTCCGTTCGTCTCCTTGGTCATGGTCCTAGTCGGGCTCCCCTTCGCCTTCCGCCTGGGCAAGCAGGGCGCGCTCTACGGAATTGGCCTCTCGATCGTCCTGGGAATGATCTTCTTCGCCATCCTCGCCCTCTTCACCGCGCTGGGCCAAACCGGGGTCTTGCCGCCCGCGGTGGCGGTGTGGAGTCCAGGGATTCTCTTTGCGATGACCTCGGTGTACCTTTTCCTCGGCGTGCGTACCTAGCGGGGCCTACCCTGCTCCGCTAGCGCTCCCGCGTTGGGCCAGGGCCTCAGCGACGAGTTCGCGTGCACTGAGCACCTCCTGGTGATCGTCGGGAAGGAAACGGCTCAGCATCGCCAAACCCGCCCGCGCCTCAGCCTCGGCTTCCTCCGGTTGTCCCTGTTGGAGCAAGAATCTGGCAAATCGGGTCCGCACCGAGCCAAGCTTGGGCCGCAACGCGCTCTCCGGCATCTGGGTCAAGTACCCGACCGCTCGCCGATATGCCTCGCCCGCTTGCCGGACCTGGCCGGCTTCGTCGAGGACCAGAGCCAGCCCATAGTACCCCTGGGGCATGTACGGGTTGATCGGACCGAAAAGGTCGGCGGCCATCTTCAGAGTCTGTCGATAGAGAGTCTCGGCCTCGGCCAGTTTTCCCCGAGCGAGGAGAGTGTTGGCCAGGTTGTGCATCGCAATGCCCACGCTTCGATGGCCTTGTGGGTACTGCGCTCGCCGCTGAGCCAAGAGCTGGCGCCAGATCTCCTCCGCGGGCCCTAGCTCTCCGCGGGCATCGAGACAAAGCCCGAGCTGGTTGAGGGAGGAACCGATGAGGCGGTGGTTCTCTGGAACCACCTCGCGAAAGATGACCAGCGCCTCTTTAGATAGCTCCTCGCACCTCTCCAAGCGCTGCCCCTCATAGTTGACCGCGGCGAGGTCGGTCAGAGTCGAAGCGACATAGGGGTGGCGAGGACCGAAGAGCTCTCGTACCAAGCCGAGAGCCCGTTCGAGATTCTCTTCCGCTTCTTGCGCCTGCCCTCGACGGCTCAGGGCAACGCCCAAGGTGGTCAGCGCATCGGCAACCTGCCAGCTGCGTGCTCCCACGGAGCGCTCGAAGAGCACCAACGCTTCGCGCAGGTACCGGATACCGGCTCCGAAGTCCTCCCTCTGTAAATGGATATGCGCTTCGAGAACCAGGGCTGCTCCGAGGCGAGCCTCACCGCCACCCCACCGCCGATAGATCTCGATGGCGCGGGTGATCCGCGATTGCGCTTCGCCCATCTGGCTTTCATCGAGAGCCACTTGGGCTAGATGCCGCAGCGAGTCCGCCAGCTCCACACTCTCGGGTCCATACAGCTCAAGGCGACGGTCGTAGCTCGTCTGGAGCAACTCCGACGCCTTGTCGGTCAACCCCAGGTTGAGGTAAATCCGACCCACCGTCTCTAGCATTTCGCTTTGCAAAGCTGGTTGGTGCGCCAAGGAGGGAGAAATGCGGTCCGCCGCGAAGTCCAGCAGCTCACGCGACGAGATGGAACTGCCCATTCCTTCGGTGGGATGCGAAACGGCGAACATGTCGACCAAAAACTCGGTGACCCCCTCCGCCCGATCACGCTCCGCCGCCGCCTGATCGCGGGCCGCGGTGACGACCCGAGCTTGCGAAGCCCTGGCGACCCCAAAGGCCAAAGTCAGCAGAAAAGTCCCTACGATCGCTGCCGTCAAGACCTTGTTGCGCCGTATCGCCTTGCCAGCGCGGTAGAGAAAACTGCCTGCTCTAGCCCGCACCGGTCGGCCGGCAAGGTAGTGCTCGAGGTCCTCGCCAAGCTCCGCCGCCGAGCTGTAGCGCAACTCGGGTTCAGGGCGCATCGCCTTGGCCACAATGCTATCCAGGTCGCCTCGTACCCTGCGCTGGGCCAGCCGCTGGTCTTCTAGCAGCAGCTCGGAGTCCAGCTCACGACTAGGCAAGGCCACCGGTGTGCCATCGAGCTTGGCCACCAGCCACTTCGAGGAGTCGGGGGCGAACGGAAGGTGACCGGTCAGAAGGCGGTACAGCAGCACGCCGAGCGAATAGACGTCGCTGGTGGTCGAGATGGTTTCGCCGCGCAGCTGCTCAGGACTCGAATAGCTGGGCGTAGCCGCCCGCCATTGGGTCGCGGTAGCCTCTTGGTCGCCAAAGGTCGTCGCGTCCAGCAGTTTGGCGATGCCGAAGTCCAGAAGGAAGGGCGCGCCGGAGCGAGAGACCAGAATGTTGCTCGGCTTCAGATCGCGATGAACCACCAGCTTCTGATGGGCGTAGTGAACCGCATCGCAAATCTGGCGCACCAGTTTCAGCCGCTCAGGAATGGACAGTCGCTCGTTCTCACAATACTCGTCAATCGGCAGACCATCGATCCAATCCATCACGAAGAAGGGCTGGCCCGCCGCCGTGTGGCCGCCGTCGAAGAGCCGGGCAATTCGCGGATGGCGCAGGCTGGCTAGAATCTGGCGTTCGGTCTCGAAGCGACGCTCAGAGAAGGAGTCGCCCAGCTCACGATGAAGAATTTTCACCGCCGCATGGCGCTGGAACTCGCCGTCGTCACGTTCGGCCAAGAAAACCGTGGCCATCCCCCCCGATCCCAGCTTGCGAAGTAACCGGTAGTCACCGATCGCGGAGCCCAGTTCCTCGGCCACCCGCGGCTCATCCTCGAGCGCCATCGGTGACACTTGCTCCGCCGCATGGCAGGCTTCTAGAAGCTGTCGAACTTCGCTAGCTAGTTGAGGATCCTCGCGCTCGATATCGGCGAGAAAAGCCACACCTTCCAAGCGCGAGAGCTCCAGGACTCGCGCCACCGCCGCCTCCACTTGGCGCCAGCGCTCAGCATTCATGAGCCACCTCGCGGTTGAGCTCGCGATACAGCCAACCCATGGCGATTTTCCAGTGACGAGCGATCGTGGCGCGCGACAGGCCCACCGCCGCCGCGGTCTCGGGAAGTGTCAGCCCGGCAAAATAGCGCAGGTCGACGATCGAAGCTTTGAGCGGATCGATCCGGCTCAGCTCGCCCAAACTCTCCACTAATCGGAGGTACTGCGCCGGACGATCGTGAGACAGATAGAGGGCCTCGTCCAGCGGCAGGGTCGGCACGCCACCCCCGCGCTGGTCGGTGAGTCGCTCGCGCGCATAATCGAGCAACACGCGGCGCATGGCTTGAGCAGCGAAGGCCATGAAGTGATTCCGATTCTTCCACTCTATGCTCCGCACCTTGTCCAAACGCAAGTAGGCCTCGTTGACCAAAGCGGTTGCCGACAGGGTGTGGTCCAACCGCTCGCCGCGCAAGCGGCTAGCAGCCAGAGATCTCAACTGGCGGTAGGTCAACTCCAGAAGCTGGCCCCGGCTACCGGAATCGTCGTCGTACCAGTGTGCGAGCAGCTCGGTGATCTCCCCATGACCTGGCTCTCGCCGAACATCGACCATGCAGACTCCCTACTCCCCCCAGAGTGATACTACTGGCGGTGAGCTGTGGATGCCACCAATCAAGCCATCCACGGCCACATTCCTGATCGGATACCAGCCCCGACAGTCTCCCTCGAATCACCCCTTCGCCCACCGAATACCCAATCTCCTAGCCCGATCGAGCAGCTGGCTCATGCAGCGCCCGCTGAGTTTCCCAACGCTGACCTGCCGGTAGCCAAGGAGGCAGCCGATCTCCTGAAACCTCACCCCCTCACCATAGCGCAGGTGAAAGAACCTGCGGCAGCGCAGGGGCAAGCCGCCGATCAGCCGCTCGAGATCCCGCCGCAGATCGTCTCGTTCTTGGGGTGGCTGAATCGGTGGTGCCAAGAGTTCCAAGAGTTGGGGATCCACCGCCTCGTGAAGCTCCTGGCGTTGGTGCCGCCAGTACAGAAGACTCCTCTTGCGCAGAGTCCCCAAGAGCCATGCTTCCCGATTGGACACCCTCCCTCCATGGATCACCAGAGCCAGTAGCGCTTGCTGAAGGATGTCTTCTCCCTCCTCCACCGGCATTCGATAGCGGGCAAACAGGACTCGGATTCGAGGCCGTATCGCGATCAGAAGTTCTTCGAGAGAAAGCTCCTCCCGACACTGGCCCCCCATTCTCGGGCTCTCTGTGTTCTGGCTGTGCACTTTCCCCCTCGAGGCTCCATGGTAACTCAACGAACAATTCCTCTTTACGGAGAAATATACCATCTATCCATAACTTGGTATTCCCTGGGAGAGTCTTCGCGATGGGATGGCTTCCAGCCACTTGACATCACCATATTTCTGGTTATATCGTTTGTTTCATGGCTGAGCCCAAATTCCTCAACGAAGAGCAGGCCGCCGTCCAGTTAGCCGCACTCGGAAACAAAACCCGCTTGCAAGTCTTCAAGCTGCTCGTGCGAGCTGGCCACCACGGTTTGAATGTCGGCGCGGTCCAACATCATCTGAAGAAACCGGCCTCGACTCTTGCGCATCACCTCTCCGCCCTGTCCCGCTCTGGACTCGTAAGCCAGGTGCAGCATGGCCGCGAGGTGCGCTGCAGGGTCGATTTCGAGGTGATGATTCGCCTCGTCGGCTACCTCACTGAGCAATGTTGCACCGGGGTGATCTCCGATCCCGCCCGCCCCCTGGAGGGCCCAGAATGAGCCATTACCCCCTTCCCCAACGGCTCGCGGCCGAGGCGCTGGGCACCGCGACGTTGGTCATGACCGTGGTCGGATCAGGAATCATGGCCGATACGCTCTCGGGGGGAAACGTCGCCCTCGCGCTCCTCGGCAACACCCTTGCAACCGGGGCAATGCTGATCGTGCTGATCCTCATCTTCGGCCCCATCTCCGGGGCCCATCTGAACCCCGCGGTCACCCTCGCATTCGCCCTACGGGGTGAGACCAAGCCCCGCGTCGCCCTGGCCTATGTACTGGTACAGATCGCGGTTGGGCTGGGCGGAGTGCTCGCCGCCCATTTCATGTTCGATCAGCCGCTCTTTCAGCTCTCCACAACGGCACGCACCGGCGCCGGGCAATGGTTCTCCGAGGCCGCGGCGACCTTCGGCTTGGTCGCCACCATCCTGGGCACCGTTCGCCACCGACCCGAGGCCGTCCCCTACGCGGTGGGACTGTTCATCTCGGCCGGATACTGGTTTACCAGCTCTACCTCGTTCGCCAACCCGGCGGTCACCGTGGCGCGCGCCTTGACCCGTAGTTTCTCTGGGATCCTGCCCGCCGATGTACCCGCGTTCGTCGTGGCCCAGCTCATGGGCGCCCTGGTGGCCACGGTGGTCTTCGGCTGGTTCGCAGCCTCAGCCTCTCGTCTCAGTGACCTAGGAAAGTAGGCTCGTGATGAAGCCCCATCACCCCGCTACCCCTGTGGCCCAAGCGGATCACTTCATCGACCCAGGACGCAGCGCTCCTCAGGATGCTAGACCGACGCTCTCGCTACAAAAACCGGCCTCTACTAGCTCTTTGGTCAGCGAGGCCAGACACCGACTATTGACCTTACGAATGCTGGAGGGTTGATATCCCATCCTCTCGGCCGTCTCGGACGAGCTACAGCCCAGGCTGTAGCGCAATCGAAGGAGTGAGCGGCAACGCGCCGGGAGTCGGCCAATGAGTCGATCGAGATCAAAGCGAAGTTCGATCTTCTTCTGCTGCGGCTCCTCCGGCTCGGTGAGCATCTCCAGGATCGCGGTGTCAACAGCCTGACTGAGGTACTTACGCTTGTTTCGCCAGTAGATCAAGCACCGGTTGCGCAGAGTAACGACCAACCAAGCCTCTGGGTTGCGGACCACGTCCCACTTGTGAATCAAGGTGAGGAAGGTCTCCTGCAACACGTCATCGGCATCCTGGGCGGGGATTCGGTAGCGGCCTAAGATTTGAGTCAACTTCGGCTGCACTTGCAGCAGCAACTCTTCGAGTGCGAGCGAAGGCACTCTGGACAAATCCGGGGGCAAATCTGGCCCCTGCGCGGTTGGCCGCACGGTTGCAGCGACCGCCGACGGTGAGTTGGCCAGTGCCGTATGGACTCTGGCAGTATTGGCTATGCTACCCATAAGCTATCGCTGCAACATAACACCACCCAGGGAACCTGTCCAGTATCTTCTTAACGAGAAACCTCAGATCTGCGCATTTTGTGCGCACCCATCGGTGAAATTCCCCTTTCCCGGGCTTCTAGTAACTTCTAGCGCCGAACAACTTCGTCAGCGGAGGGAGTTTCGAAATAACCTACGGCAATCAGCTGGCGAGTTAGGGCGGCCAAACAACGGCTAGCTACCTTGCGGATGCTCGAAGCCCTATATCCCATCCGATCGGCGACCTCAGCCGGCTTGTAGCCTAGGCCATAGCGCAATCGCAGCAGGTTTTGGCAACGCATCGGGAGTTGTCCTAAAACGCGCTCGATATCGTGCGACAGGTCCTTCTTCTCCTGGATCGGCGGCGCCGGCTCGGCCAAGAGTTCGAGGATCGCCGCGTCGACAGCATCGGTAAGGCGAGCCCGCCGGCTGCGCCAATACATGAGACATCTGCGCTTCAGTGTCGCCAAGAGCCATGCCTCCGCGCTGTGAATCTTGTCCCACTTGTAGAGCAGGGTCAGCACGGAATCCTGGATCAGATCTTCCGCATCTTGCGGCGGAATCTGGTAGTAGCCGAGGATTCGTTCAAGTTTTGCCTGAACGCGCGGCATCAACTTGTTGAGCGAATCCCATGGAGTTGTGCTACTTGAGATAGTCATGGTCGACGAGTTCCTTGGATGCGACACAGACACTTCGTGCTCCTCGCAAACGACCTTACTCACAGCGTGTTGTGCGCTGTCTCCGGTCTGTGAAATTCCCTTGGTGGAACCCTTGGCTCCCTTGATTCTTGTTTCCCCAATCAGCATTCTACCCCATTCTGCCCTGGATGGCGCATCTTGTCCTGAGGAATTCGCTCGATCCCCGGTCGCGGTCCTCTCCCCCTCTTCGCATAGTTCATGCCCTATATGCTATCACTAGGCCCAGCCTTTGTCTATCTCCTCGCCACTACCGAGCGGCCAGTGGCCAGCTGCACTGATACGATCCACCGCCAATGGGCGTCTTCATCATTTTTCTTCTGGCCACCACTCTGGGTTCTCTGTCCACTCTCTTCTGGATCCCCGAAGAGGATCTCGGCCGGGGCTACTTTCAAACCAACGCCCTCGTCATTCTCGGCCTGCTGGCCCTATCCGTGGCGGTGTACCTCCTGCACCCGTTACAGCCTTTCTCAGGAAGTCCGGTGCTTGGCGGCGCCGCGCTGTGGGCCACTTTCATGGCCGCGTTCTTCTACTACGGCGCGATTTGGCGCAGGTTGTGGCTCGTGGCGCGTTGGGCTGCCGCGGTGGCGAGCGGGACCTGTATGGTCGCCTTGCTTCTGGCTGGAGAAGCGCTCTCTTCACCACTCTTCGAACTGCCCTACAGAGGGCCGCTGCTGGTTCTTTCGTTGCTCGGGTCCGCTCTACTTCTTGGCTGGTCGCTCATCGCCATGCTCTTGGGGCACTGGTACTTGGTCGCTCCCCGTCTGACCTTTCGCCATTTGGTGATTTTCTGTTGGGTCTTGTCAGGGTTGGTGATCCTTCGACTGCTCTCTGTCTTTGCGACCATCGCCGCCACCGCCGCGGTCGAGCCTCCGGTGTCACCGGTTCCCTTGCAGCTGCTGACCGGCTTTGCCGGCCAGGGAATGTTCTTCTGGTTTCGCCTCCTCTGGGGACTCGCTGGACCTTTGGTACTCGCCTTCATGGCCCTGCACTGCGCTCGTCATCGATCCAATCAATCGGCGACCGGAATTCTCTACGTGTTGGTGGTCGGGACCTTCATAGGCGAGGTCACCGCCTACTATCTGCTGTTGACCACCGGTATTCCAGTCTGACCCGCTATCTAAAGAGCGGGCAAAAAGCGATGCGCATTCGAACTCAATGCCGGGCATGCGGTCTGCCCTTTAGAGCGGTGATCTCGCCACGCATGGCTTCCCTACCCTGCCCCGGCTGCGAGGTAGAGCGGCAGCTTGCGCGGCACGGCTGGCGTGAAGGTCCAGCGGGCCAGGTGGACTGCTGCCCGTTATGCGAGTGCAAGCACTTCTACGAGCAAAAGGATGTCCATCGAGCCTGGGGTTGCACCCTGGTGGCACTCGGAGCCGCACTCGCTCCTTGGACCTGGGGCATCTCACTGATCGTCGTCGTCGCTATCGACTGGTGGCTGGCTCGCCGACTGAAGATGGCCACCGTCTGCTACCGCTGTGACACGGTCTACCGAGACGCTCAGCCGCAGCCCAATCAGGGCGAGTTCGACCTGCTGAAGCACGACGTCATGAAGTACGGCAAGAGCTGGGAAGACGCCAAACGCGAGTAATCCCCATACCCATCACCGCGCAGAAAACTAGAGCCCGTCATCCCACGGCGGAGCGCAGAGCCTCGGCCCGGTGGGTGGACTCCCAGGTGAAGCCGTCGCCGCTCCGGCCGAAGTGGCCATAGGAGGCGGTCTCCTGGTAGATCGGCCGGCGGAGCCGAAGGTCTTCGATGATTCCCTTGGGCGACAAGGGAAAGTGCTCGCGCACCAGCGCTTCGAGCTTGCGGTCAGAGATCTTGCCGGTGCCTTGGGTTTCCACGTGAACGGACACCGGATCGACCACCCCGATGGCATAGGCCAATTGGACTTCCGCTTTGGACTTCCGCTTTGTCGGCGAGATCGGCCGCCACCACGTTCTTGGCGATATGGCGCGCCATGTAGCTAGCGGAGCGATCCACCTTGGTCGGATCCTTGCCGGAGAAGGCACCGCCGCCATGATGGCCAACCCCACCGTAGGTATCGACGATGATCTTGCGCCCGGTGAGACCACAGTCACCCTGCGGTCCACCGACCACGAAACGGCCCGTCGGATTGATATGGATGATCGTCTCATCGTCCATCAACTCCTCCGGGACGGTCGGTTTGATCACTTTGGCGATCACCCCTTGGCGCAGATCGGGGATCGAGATATCGGGAGAGTGTTGGGTCGAGATGACCACGGTGTGAACCCGTGCCGGTTTGCCGTCGCGGTACTCAATGGTGACCTGGCTCTTGCCATCGGGGCGTAGGTAGTCCAGCCCGCCCGCCTTGCGAACTTGGGCCAGCCGATAGGTAAGCTGGTGGGCCAGAGTGATCGGCAGGGGCATCAAGGAGTCGGTCTCTTTGCAGGCATAACCGAACATGAGTCCCTGGTCGCCGGCACCGCCGGTGTCGACACCCATCGCGATATCGGGCGACTGGGGGTCGAT
>QIHU01000457.1 GCA_003231035.1 Acidobacteriota bacterium | reverse complement strand
GCGTAGGCGATGCTCTGGGTGAGTAGCCGGCAGAGGCGCTGGCTGAGTTCGGGCTCGATGTCGGAGCGGATGCCGTTGCCGCCTAGAGGCAAGGGGCCGCCGGTCTCTTCGCCCCACCACTCGCCGAGGTCGGCGACTTTCGACAGGCCGATGTCGCCGTAGGTGAGTTGGCCTTCGTGGATCACCACGCCCGCTTCGTATTCGCCGCTTTGGACGACGTCTAGGATCTTGTCGAAGGGGACGATGGCGGTCTCGGCCTCCGGGTTCCACAGCTTGAGGGCGAGGTGGGCGGTGGTCAGCTCGCCGGGGATAGCCACTGTCTTGCCGCTCAATTGGTCGCGAGTGCGGGGCTCTTTGGCGACGATCACGGGGCCGTAGCCATCACCGAAGCTGGCGCCTGAGGACATCAGCTTGTATTTGTCGGCGAAGTAGGCGTAGCCGTGGATGGAGAAGGCGGTGATCTCGTAAGTTCCTAGGAAGGCGGCCTGGTTGAGGGTCTCGATGTCGTCGAGCTGATGGGTGATTTCTAGGCCGTCTGTGTCGAGGACGTTCTGGGTCAAGGCGTAGAACATGAAGGCGTCGTCGGAGTCGGGACTATGGGCGATGCGGATCTTAGTGGGGTTAGTCATGGCGCCGGGACGTTACCATGGCGGTAGTATGGGTCCTGTCCGTTAGCAGTGCTTGCACCGGGGGAAGCGGACGTTGACTATCTTTGGGGACGACTGTGGGGTAAACGAATGCTGTACGAGAAGCTCTCGGACACAATGCAGGCCATGGTGGATGTGTATGCGGAAAAGGTGCGCGATCTGCCTTGGCCACGCACCAGTGACTTGATCGGTGAGGCCACGGGCCATTTTCGCGACGAGTACGAAGGGCGTCAGGCTCGCGTCGCGGCTCTCGGGTTCATGACGGCGGTGCTGGAGCGGCTGGAGGTGGTGGAGGTGGATGATCCGCATCAGGCTTGCCTGTTCACCCTTTCGCTGAATCCGGAGCACCGTCGACTGGCGGACCTCTACTTGGAGAAGAATCCACAGGTGAGAGAGGTTCTGGAGGCGGAGTTGGAAGGCGATCTAGAGGTGAACTAGGCCGTTCTTGGTTGCTGCCTCGCAAGAGTGCCGCGTGGTACTGTCAGTTCTTCTATGAGCACTATTCGCATCGGGAATGGACAGGGCTTCTGGGGCGATAGTGTCGATGCTCCGATCGAGCTGCTGCGCGGCGGAGAGATCGATTACATCGGCATGGATTACCTCGCGGAGGTAACCCTGTCGATCATGATGCGGCAGAAGTTGAAGGACGATCGGCTGGGGTACGCCACCGACTTCGTCAACTTTTTGCGCCGCGTCTTGCCCGAGGCGCAGGAGCGCAACGTGCGGATCATCACCAACGCGGGTGGTCTGAATCCGCGGGCGTGTCGCGAGAAGATTTTTGAGGTGGCGCGAGAGTTGGGGGTGAGGGGAGTGCGGGTCGGTGTCGTCGAAGGCGATGACATTCTGCCTCGCTTGCCCGAACTGATCGCCGCTGGCCATCCGCTGGCCAACATGGACAATGGCGAATCGCTGGCTCCGATCGTGGGGAAGGTGACCAGCGCCAATGCCTACTTGGGCGCGGCGCCGGTTTGTGAAGCGTTGGGCGAGGGCGCGCTAATCGTGCTGGCGGGGCGGATTACGGATACGGCATTGGCCCTGGCGCCGATGATGCACGAGTTTGGCTGGGCGGCCGACGACTGGGATCGGCTGGCGGCGGGAACCATCGCTGGCCACATTATCGAGTGCGGTGCGCAGTGCACCGGCGGCAACTTCAGCCGTTGGTGGGAGGTGCCGGATTTGTGGAATGTCGGCTACCCCTTGGTGGAAGCCGAGGCGGACGGTTCCTTCGTGGTCACCAAGCATCCCGGGACCGGCGGCATGGTCACCGTCGATACGGTGTCCGAGCAGTTGCTGTATGAGATGGGGAATCCGCGTGAATACATCACCCCGGATGTGGTGGCCGATTTCACCTCCGTCCAGCTGGACCAGGTCGGGCCGGACCGAGTGCGGGTTTCCGGTATTCGAGGGCGGGAGAACACCTCGACTTTGAAGATTTCAGCCTCCTACCTGGCGGGCTACAAAGCCAGTGGCGAGGTCACCGTCTCGGGACCGCGCGCCGTCGAGAAGGCGAAGCTGGCGGCGCAGGTGGTGTGGAAGCGGCTGGAGCGTGCCGGAGTAGCCTTCACGCCCGAGCAGCGCACCGAGGAGTTGGTGGGGCAGGGGGCCTGCTTGCCGGGCGTCTTTGCGGCCCCCGACGAGCCGCCGGAGGTGGTGTTGCGTTTGGGGGTGCATGACGAGGATCGTCTACGCGTCAAGCGTTTTGGCAAAGAGATAGCCCCCTTGGTCACCGCGGGCCCTCCGGGAGTGACCGGATTCGCCGGTGGACGACCGAAGCCGCGACGGGTGGTGGCTTACTGGCCAGCCTTGCTCGCACGGGAGCAGGTGGAGGATCATCTGCGAGTTTCGGTGGAGGAGGCGTGATGGACGCGAACCGCTGGTATCGGTCGTACCTCACGATCGCCGCGCCGCTGTTGGTGGCCGGTTTTCTGGCCAGCGCGGCGGCAAATCGGCTGGCGTTTGCCGCCTGGGGGTTGGCCAGTGCGCTGGCCTACGGTTTGGCGCTGCGCTGGGCGCTGCCACGTCGCCGCCGAGCGCCGGCGCGGCTGGCCTTGATCGCCAGTCTGACCACACTCGGTTGGCTGGTCTTGCGCCATGGCGAGGCGTTGGCTTTGGGTGTGGCCGCGCTCTTGCCAGCGAGTGAGGGTGCGTCGTGAAACCACGGGAATCCACCTCGACGCGCCGCGTCGCCTTGAAGCAGATCGCCCACGCCCGCTCCGGCGATAAGGGCAATGCCAGCAACGTGGGATTGATCGCCAACTCGGCGGCCCTCTACGCGGTGATCGAGGAACAGGTGACCAGCGATCGGGTGCTGGCCCACTTTCGCGGCTTGCATGTGACTTCCGTCGATCGCTACGAGGTGGCCAACCTGCACGCCCTGAACTTCATCCTCCACGACTCGCTAGGTGGCGGCGGCACTGAAAGCCTGATCACCGACGCGCAGGGTAAGACCCACGGCCAGGGTTTACTCGAGTTGGTGATCGACGTGCCGGCCGAGTTGCTTTGAATCTCACCCGATGAGTTTGGCGATCCCCGAGTATTCGATGCTGACGGTGCGGCGGGAGGAGGATCTGTTGTGGGTCGCTCTCGCCAATGCCGGCCGTGCCAACGCTCTGTCGCCCGTTCTACTCGCTGAGTTGACCGATCTCTACCGCCGCGATCTGCGGGCTGAGGGGGTGCGGGCCATTCTGCTTTCAGGCGAGGGGAAGAACTTCTCCGCCGGGGCCGACTTGGAGCACCTGCGTTCCTTGCTCGATGCTGGCCATGACGACAACCTGGCCGATTCCGAGCGTCTTCGCGGCCTCTTTGAGTCGGTCTTGCGCCAGGAGGCGCTGACCGTGGCGTTGGTCCAAGGAGCCTGCGTGGCGGGTGGCTGTGGCCTGGCCACCGCCCATGACTTCGTGGTGGCGACCGAGGATGCACGGTTTCTATACAGCGAAGTGCGCATCGGCTTCGTCGCGGCGTTGGTGGCCACCTACCTGCCGTTGCGGCTCAAGGGGGCCGACATTCGCGAACTCTTGCTCAACCCCGAGTTTGTCGACGCCGCCCGCGCCTTGGAGATCGGTTTGGTCAACCGGGTGGTGCCGGCGGAACAGCTTCGGCGGGCGGGGGAGGAGCTGGTGGTCGGCATTCTTCGACGGGCGAGTTCGGAATCGATCGCGCGCACCAAGCGGCTGTTGCTCGCCATTCTCGGCCACCCGCTCGATGAACGGTTGAACCTGGCCGTTGAGGCCAATGCCGCCTCGCGAGCTACCGCCGACTGCAAGCACGGGATCGCCACCTTCCTCGAGACCAAGAAGTCGCCCCAATGGCGGTAACGGCCCCCTAAGGTGGGAGCCTTCTATCTCGCCGCTCTCTATGTGGCGACGAGTTTGGTCTTTCTTGGCTGCGTACGGTTGCTGCGAGTTCGCGTCACGATTCTTAGTGCGCTGCTGCTGACGCTCTTGCCGCTGGCCTTCACCGCGGGTGGTTTTTGGCGCCAGAAGGTGATCGCGCCGACCGTGGCTCTCGCCGGGGTGGCGCCGTGGGCCAGCCCGCCGTTGGTCGAGTTGTTCCTCGACAACTCCACCGAGCGCAACCCCTTGCAGCTCGATCCGATGGCGCAGATGGAGCCGTGGCGCAGGGCGGCCCGCGACGATCTGTTGTTCAACCCGGCTCAGGGTTCGGGCGCGGCGTTGCTGGCCAACGGGCAGTCGGCGGTACTCTTTCCGCTAGAGGTGGTGGCGCGGCTGTTGGTGCCGGTGCGCGCGGCGACCTACTTGCAGGCCGCGCGACTGCTGCTGGCGGTGTGGGGGCTGTTTCTGTTGGTCCGTCGCTTGGGAATGGCCCAGATGCCGAGCGTGCTGGCGTCCGCCGCCTACCTGGGATGTGGCTTCTTGCAGGTCTGGCGCGCTCATCCGCATAGCTATGTGGCGGCGTTGGCGCCATGGATCCTCTACGCCACGATCGAGCTGGTGCGCCGCCCCGGTGGCCGCTCCGCCGTGGTGCTGGCGGTGCTCGGAGCCGTCGCCGTCTCCGCCGGCCATCCCGAAACATTGCTCCATGTGGTCGTCATGGCCCTCTTAGTGGTGATCCCAACGCTGATCTCGCGTCGACGCCGGCTGGGAGCGATTTTGGGCTGGGCTATCGGTACCGCGGTGCTTTCGCTAGCCTTGGCGGCACCGGTGCTGTTGCCTTTTGTTGAGAATCTCACCGCGTCGGCGGAGTGGGAGCTGCGCCAGCATCGGCGCGCGCCAGTGGTCGAGGTGTCGTGGATCGAGACCGTCTCGCGGCTGGCGGTGGGCACCAGTCTGCACTTGCTGGGCGAGCCCATCGACGGCAGTTGGCGGGGGCCTGAGAACTTGGCCGAGGTGGGAGGGGGATCGGTGGGTGCCGCCGCTCTGGTTCTTCTGCCGCTAGCGCTGGTCTGGGCTCGTCGACGCAAGAGCGCCCTGGGTTGGTTTGCGGTCGGCGTGCTCGGCTTGCTGGTCGGTGCCCACCTGCTCTGGTTGTCGAAGCCGTTCGGATGGATACCCTTGCTGCGCACCTCGTTGCTCAAGCGTCTCTCGCTGTGGTGGGCGCTGGCCGCGGCGGTGTTGACCGGGATGGCGGTGCAGGCGCTCCTGCGGCGTCGACGGTCGAACTCGATCGCCTGGGCGACGCTGGCTAGCGCGGCGGGCTTTGCGCTGCTGGTGCTGGCCTTCCTGGCTTGGCTACCGACAGTCGGGATTGAGAGGCCGCTCTGGGTGTCGATGGCGCTGGGCGGAGAGTTGGCGGTGGGGTTCGGTGCGGCTCTGGCGGCGCTGTGCTTGCTACGCGGCGCTCGCCGGCCAGCCATCGACCAAGCCCCTTCGGGCTGGACGACTGCTGGGTTGAGCCTGCTCCTAGTGCTGCTAGTTCTGCCGCGCATGGTCTACTTCGCGCGCTGGGTACCGATCTCAACCTCGCTGAGCTTCTACGCCGAAACCGAGGCGGTGAACTATGTGCGCCAGCGCGCCGAGGGCTGGCGGGTGGTGGGAGTCGACGCCGCCTTGGTCCCGCACTCCGCCGCCTTTTTCGGTCTGGAAGAGGTGCGCGCCTATGACCCGATGACCTTCGCACCCTATGAGCGCTTCGCCAGTCTGCTGGGCGAGAAACCGCATGCGGGATGGCAGCGGGTGTTGAACCCGGTGAGCCCGGCCTTGAACTACCTGGGAGCCAAGTTCGTCTTCGACCATCCCACGCGGCTGGGTCGGCCCGAGTTGGTGCAGGCCTATGCCGGTCCAGATGCAGTGGTCTACGAGAACCCTGCCGCCTTGCCGCGTCTCTTTGTGCCGCGCGGCTTCCGCGTCTACGACCGAGAAGGGGCGGCCCTGGAGGCGGCCCTACGGATCGAGGACTTCTCTCTGCTCGCCACGGCGCAGCTGGCCACAGCAGGCAGCGACGGCTTGCCCGCGCAAGGCGAGTACACAAACCCGGTGGCTGAGGTCGTTGACCTGCAAGTGGATCGATCGGGGCGGGTGTCTGCTCAGGTGACGACACCGGCGCCGGCCCTGGTGGTCACCAGCCAGCCGGCGATTCCGGGTTGGCGACTCGAAGTGGATGGGCAAATCCGGCAGCCGGTGCGGGTCAACGGAGCCTTTTTGGGCACCTACCTGGAGGCGGGGACCCATCGCCTTGAGTTCCGCTATGCGCCGCGCAGCTGGCGTTGGGGCTGGGTGCTGGCTCTGCTGGGTGGCGGGGTGGCGGTGGTTGGCCTGCGAGTGTCAGTCAGGCGTGGTTCAGCCCTGTAGCCGCTCGGCCATCTCGACCGCCTGGGCGGTGACGATCATCTCGACACCGCGCGAGCGCCAAGCGTGGAGCAAGGCTGGAACAGCGAGCGGATCGATCGCTTGGGTGGCGTCTTCGACTATCGCCAGCTTGCTGCCGTAGCCGCGCTCGAGCAACCCTTCGATGGCGGCGCGGTTACAAAAATCGGTGGCCACACCGTAGAGGAGGATGCGCTCGGGCGCGAAGAATTCGAGGACGGCTTCGGTGTTCGGGTTGGTGAAGACGTCGAGCTGGTTCTTCTTGAGGAGTACCACGGGCGCCCGCTTGCCCGTCAAGCGCCGTTCGATCGCGCTGGATTCGAGCCCTTCGTTCTCGAACTCAATCGCCTCCGCGCGGGTGGTGGCGGCGATGCGCTCGCCACCGGTGGTGCCGCGCATGCAGTGCGGTGGGAAGGTGGTGGCCCAGTCCGGTTGGTCGCTGATCTCAGCGTCACTCTCCAAGTGATCGTCCGCGGAAGCGATCACCGGGATGACGAACTGGCGCGACGCCTCGGTCAGCCGATGCAAGTTGTCGATTAGGAGCTCGGCGGAGGGCACGTAGAGCTTGCCCTCCGGGAACATGAAGTCAACCTGGGTATCGACGTCCCAGAATAGAAGGGGAGTACTCACGCTGCCCGCTGAGCTCCGGTTTCGGTCTTGCCGCCGCCGTTGCGCCACTCGCTCATGCCTCCCGGGAGCTCGACGATCCGCCGCGCGCCGTGGCTCCTCAGTGCCAGGCTGGCTTGCCGAATGGCTGGATCCCCGGCCGCCGCGCCGATGACGAAGATCTCGCTGCCCACATCCAGCCCCTGGGGAAGACCAAGTTCCAGCTGCTCGGCGCTAGAAGACAGTGCGTCCGGAATGTGGCCACTCGCGAACTCGGCCGAAGGGCGCACATCGAGCACCCGAAAGGCTGGGAACGAGGTGCGTACGCGGCGGATCATCTCTGCCGCGTGGGTCTGGAAAATGACACCGTCGTAGTGAGGGTCCATGGAGCGACTCCTTGTTATCTTGCTGAGAGTGGGTCAGTGGTCTGAAAGTGTGTCAGCGGCCAGATGAACAAAACGTGACAACGAAAGGCGTCCGGTCTAGGTCAAGGGCTGTTTCCGAGGTGTTGTCGAAACCAACTCTGGGTGGCGTTGAGGGCTTCGATGAGTGCTGGAGTGGGGCCGACGAAGGGGTGGCGGGCGCCGAAAGTGTGGCTACCGGCGGCGATGATCTTCAACTCGTGCAACTCCGCGGCCGCCGCGCAGAGCATCCGGGCCTCGTCGAGCGGCACTGCTTCGTCCTGCTCACCGTGGATTTGCAGCCACGGGGCGCGGCGCCTGGCGGCGGCGGCGGGGATGTCGAGGTAGGCGGCGATGGGCGGTTCTATTTCGGCGAGAAGATCGGGGCCCAACATCAGCCGCTGGCCGGTCCGGCCATTGACCACTTCCAGCTCCCCGTCTTGCCGCCACAGCTCCCGTCGGTCCTCGGCAACGTAGTCCACCCGCGCGACCGAAGCCCAGGTGACCAGCGCGCGTACGCGATCCTTCCACAGCTCATGGGCGGCGGTGAGGAGACAAACTCCACCACCACGGCTATGGCCGAGCAAGCCGATGTTGTTGGGGTCGACGCGGCCTGGGGCGATCTCGTTGCCGAGCGCGCGCAGGACGGTCGATAGATCTTCCAGCTCACGCGCGTAGGTGTTGGCGCGGAAAGCCTCGGGATCGCTCACCAGTTCGTCCCCCGGCACCATGCCGGTGCCGGAAACGTTGAAGCGAACGGCGACAAGGCCTCGGTTGGCCAAGAGTTCGGCGGCATAGGGAAAGGAACCCCATTCCATGAAGCCCTTGAAGCCGTGGAGGATGACCACCACCGGTCGAGGACCGGGTCGCGCCGGCAGGGAGACGATCCCGTGCAGCGGTCGGCCACCGGAGGGTTCGAGACGGAAGGAATGTTCGCGCATGGCGGCAGTGTACCGCTTGCGGCAGTGGGCGTGGGACAGGGCAAAGAGGCGGTAGACTCGCGCCATGGTAACGACTGAATCTCTCGCCTTGGAACCTCTACCGCTAGCGGCCTTGCACCGCCAGCTCGGCGGCGCGCTGGGGCCGGTGAGCGGCATGGCCGTACCCCTCGACTACGGATCTTTCGAAGATGAATATCGAGAGCTGAGCGAGCGAGTCGCCTGGGTGGATCGCGGCTGGCGAGGTCGCTTGGAGCTGAGCGGAGTAGACCGTCATCGCTTGTTAGCGGGGCTGACTTCGTGCGATGTCAAAGGGCTGGAGACTCACCACGGTGTGTACGGCTTTTTCACTGGACCGCAGGGCAAGATTCTCGCGGATGTGTGGGTGCTGGCCTTGGAGGATCGCCTGTGGCTCGAACTCCCGCCAGGCTCCGCCACCACCATCGCCGCGCAGATCAACAAGTACATCATCGTCGATCAGGTCGAAGTTCGGCCGCTGACCGACTGGCTGCCGATTTCGCTGGTCGGGCCGGGGGCGCGCGAGGTCCTGGCGCCGCTGACTACGCTGCCATCCGAGAACGAGTCGGCGCTCTCGCACCTGCCTGTCGAGATTCTAGGAACTCCGGTGCACTGTGTCGGTCATCGGCTCGCGGGGCTTCCCGCCGTGACTCTGTGGATCCCCGCCGCGAGCGCTCTTGCCTTCATGGAGGAGTTGCTGGCTCAAACAGGCCTTCCCGCCGCCGGTTGGCGAGCCTTGGAAGCGCACCGCATCGCGGCCGGCATTCCAGCCTTCGGCCGCGACTTCACAAGCGAACACTTTCCGCAAGAGAGCGGTCGCGAAGCGGAGGGCGTGAGCTATACCAAGGGCTGCTATCTGGGCCAAGAAATCGTCGCTCGAATCCACTACCGAGGCGGCGTCAACCGAGCCATGTGCCGGGTGCGTTTCGAAGGAGGGGTCCCCGACTCGGGGGCAGTTCTGAGCTTGAATGGCAAGAAGGTCGGCTCGGTCGGAAGTGCCGTGGCCTTGCCCGGCACGGGAGAGGTGCTAGGACTGGGTGTCATTCACCGCCAGGGTGCGAGTCCGGGGACCCAGCTTGAGGTGATGGGCGGAGGGTCCGCGGAAGTTGTGGCGGTTCTTACCGAGCTCAGAGAGCAAGGGTCGAAGTAGTGTCTCCCGCGCCGTGGCCGGTTCCCGGTCCCCGGTCCCCGAGGTCTCACCCGTTTCGGAGCTGTTGCGGAACGGGCGTTGGAACCATGGACGCTGCCCGCTGGGGGTCGAGTTCGTGTCTCCCGCGCCGTGGCCGGGCGGCTGCGGGCTGGATGTTTGCACTCCGTGTCGGCTCTCTTCACGCTCCGGCGCCCCACCACACCCCCCCACCCTTTGATTTTGGGGGCTGTCGCGCAGCCCCCGCTTGGCCAAGAAGCGTCGTTCTTGCCCAAGCCCCCCGACGAGCAATCGCTTCGGTCTAGAACAATCACCTCCGCTTTGTGAAGAGAGCCGATCCGTGCCCTCCCACGGTCCGTGCCGGCAGCCTTTAGGCCACTGCGCGGGAGACTCGAACTCTTTGGAGGAGTGTGTTTTTCGTCTTCGCGTCTCGCTGTGCTCGACTCTCGGTGCTGCTGTCCGGGGTGGAGCGCTGAGACCTCGCCGCTTCGCGTCTCGTGCGAACAGTCACTTCCATCCCCTGTAGGGGCGCAGCGTGCTGCGCCCGCCCTTGCCGATCCTCAAACATTCAGCGCAGCATGCGAGCCGCCAGGCGAGCCCGGCCGCCTAGGCCGGACTGCTTAGGGGTGAAAACCGAAAAATGACATTTTTTCGGTTGAGGGGACCTCGCCGAGAGGTCCCCATAAAAAGAAGGCGGGCGGCCGACGTCCTATACGGCGAAAGACGATCCACAGCCGCAAGTACCGACAGCTTTCGGATTGTTGAACTTGAAGCCCGCACCCGTGGTGCCTAGGACGTAGTCGATCTCGGTGCCGTCTAGATACTTGGCGGAGATCGGGTCGACAAAGACGGTGAGGTCGCCCTGTTCGTAGCTGAGGTCGTTGGAGCGGGGCTCTTTCTCGAAGTCGAGAGCGTATTCAAAGCCGCTACAACCGCCCCCGCGTACGGCGACTCGCAAGCCGAAGGTGGGATCGATTTTTTCCTCGTCGCGAGTGAGCATCACCATCTTGACCGCCTTCGAGGTCAAGGTGACCGGCGTCTCGGGTGAGGCCAGGGTATCGGGAGAGATTGAGGTTTCGGTGGTGGGCGCTGCGGGCTGAGCGTTGGCTTCCATATCTGTGACTCCTGCTGAGGTCGGATCAGTGCGCATCATGAGGTTCTATCAAGAGACTGCGACCGTCACCAGAGTATGGCTCGGTACCGTGCAAGTCAATGCGTATGCTCGTTTTGGGGCTTGCCTTGCTGTCCGTTTTGGGGGAGCTGATCCATGGTCGCTGCTCGCTGTGGGTTCGAGTCGGTCTCTCCCGCGCAGTGGCCGGGCGGCCGCGGGGCTGGCTGGTTGCCCTACGCGTCGGCTCTCTTCACGCTCCGGCGCAACTCACCCTTCGGGTTCAGACAATCACCTCCGCTTTGTGAAGAGAGCCGATCCGTGCCCTCCGGGGGTCCGTGCTCGCGGCCTTAGGCCACTGCGCGGGAGAGACCGACTCTTGGGTGGAGTGTTTCTTCGTCCTCGCGCCTCGCTGCGCTCGGCTCTCGGTACCGCTGTCCGGG
>QIHU01000685.1 GCA_003231035.1 Acidobacteriota bacterium | reverse complement strand
GTCGGTCGTCCCCAAGCCGAAGGTGACCGGTAACTCCACCTGCGAGAGATAGCTCTTGGTCGGCATCACCTGCCGGCGCTGCACCACCCCGCCAGCGCGCAGCTCGATCCAACTGCCGATGGCATCGCGGTTGGGCGCTAGCCCCACCAGCTGCACACGCAACCAGTGGTGGCCTTCCTGCTGATCGTTGCGCAGGACTAGGGCGGGGGCTCCGGCTTGCGTCACTACTAGGTCCAGATCCCCGTCGCCATCGAAATCGCCATAGGCGGCACCGCGACCGACCATCGGCTGATAGAGATCGCCCACACTCTCCGCTTCAACCAGAACGAAGCCTTGCGCCTGGTCCAGCCCGGCATTCCAGAACAGCTGCGAGGGTTGGCGGTAGTGCTGCGAGGGGTCGACGGAGTTGATCTCGTTTTCGATATGGCCGTTGGTCTCGAAGAAATCCAACCGGCCATCGAGGTCGTAGTCGAAGAAGAAGAGACCGAAGCTAAGGCTGCGCCGGCTGGGCGCGCCGATGCCCTCGGTGATCGCCTCGTCCACGTAAAAACTGGGGTCGTCCTGGCTGACGTAGATCGAGGTCATCTCGTTGGCGAAATTGCCGATCAAAAATCCGAGGCTCGAGTCGTTGCGATAGAAGGCGGAATCGACTCCCATGGCGCCGGTGGCGCCGCCATCGCGATCATAGGCCAAACCGAAAAACTCCCCCACCTCCTCGAAGGTGCCATCGCCGCGATTGTGGAAGAAGAAGTTTTGCACCGTGTCGTTGGAGACCAGCAAATCGATGTGACCGTCGCCATCCACGTCGACCGGTGCCAAACCGAGCGCCTTGGCCATCGGCTCCCCCGTGGCGGGGTTGCCCACTTGCACTCCGGCCGCCGCCGAGACGTCGGTAAAGCGGCCCTCGCCGTCGTTGCGGTAGAGCCGCGAATCGCTGCCCGCGTAGTCTTGCGGCGGACCGTAGGCCCGGCCCACCCCGGTGAGACGAAAGTCCTGCTCGAAATCGATCTCTTTCGACCAGACCACATAGTTGGCCACGAAGAGGTCCAGATCGCCGTCGCCGTCGTAGTCGAAGAAGGCGGCGCTGGTGCTCCACTCTCCCGCCTCACCGGCGACGCCAGCCGCCGCCGTGGCCTCCTCGTAGCGGCCTTGTCGGTAGAGCAGTAGACGGTTCTCACCCACCGCCGCGAGGAAGAGATCCCGCCAGCCGTCGCCGTCCACATCGGCCACGGCGATCCCCGTGCCGTAGAGACTCACTCGGTCGAGGCCGACCTCAGCGGTGACGTCGATGAACCGGCCGCTGCCGTCGTTGGCGTAAAGAACCGGAGTTGGAGCCGGGGTCAGCGGCGGTCGGTGTGGCCAACCGTTGCCGTTGGCGAAGAGGAGATCCTGGTCGCCGTCGTTGTCAAAGTCGAAGACGGCCACGCCACTGCCCATGGTTTCCGGTAGTAGTCGATCGCCGTAGCTACCGTTGGTGTGCACGAAGAATACAGAGGTCGCCGCGGTGACGTCGGTGAAGGTGACCGCCGGAGGCTCGCCGACGCGCTCCACCCGTTCGGGCGCCACCACCGCGATCACTTGCTCAGGAGCCTGCTCGGCAGGGCGTCGCACCCACCACAAGGCGGCGGCGACCAGCGCTCCCACGGCCAGCAGAACCAGGATGGAAAGACGAAATGCTTTGCCGATGACCGCGTCATCCTGGACATCGACGTCCTCCCTCTCGAGCTCTTCGCCATCTCTGGGCTGGTGCCCTGGGTGGCTCATTCTCTCCCTCCGGCCGGAGCACCGGCCGGAGGGATCGCGGGAGCAACGTCGGAGGTCACCGTGCCAGGTTGAGGATCGAGCGGCTTCAGCTCCAACGGAGCAGCCCGGCGCGACCGCGCCCCGCCGTCAAGCTCGTAGGCCGCGGGGCGATGGAGGTCGTACAGAACGATCGCCTCCGCCGCGTGATCCGCCGCCGGATCGGCGGCGCGGGCCACCGCCACGGCACGGTCACGAGCGTTGTCGTCCGGTTTATAAATCTGGTAGCGCTCGAAGTGGTGGCGGCCCAGCTCGGCCTCCCCCAACTGGCGAGCCAGCAAGCTCAGATTGTAGTGCGCGGTCACATTCTCCGGGTCGAGTTCCAGAGCCCGTTCAAACCAGCCGCGGGCCTCGCGCAGCAGCTCGTGACGCCGCTCCTGGCGCGCCGCGCCGCGCTCCTGCTTGGCCCGTTCGAAGAGGGTCTGGCCCAACTCGTTGAGCAGCCGGTAGTCCTGCGAGAAATCGAACTCGCGAGCGCGGGTAACACTGTCGTCGGCCTCGACAATGCTCTTGAAGCTGGCGATCGCCTGGTCGAGGAAGCCATTCTGCTTGTTGACCAAGCCGGAGAACCAAGCCACCGACCAGCTATTGGCCGGTGGATCGAAGCGGGAAGCCCGCTCCAGAGCCTCGATGGCACGGCCTTGCACCGTACCCTGGGCGAGGTAGACGCGAGCCAGATTGAGCGGCCCGTCGGCCTTGCCCAAACGCTCGACCTGGGCAAAGGCATCCTCCGCCTGGCGCAACTCGCCCTTGCTCTTGCCCCCCTTGCGCAACAGGCCAATGCCGTAGTCGTTCCACCGTTCCCACGCTTCCACCGGGAAGGGAGGATTGGCCACCGCGACCTTCGAGGGCAGAACCGGGAAGGTCACCCGGTCAGTGGCGAGGGTGAGGATCGGTAGATCGTTGGTGAACTCTTCGCCGTAGACATGGCGCATGTAGGTGGTGTCGAACTTCCGGTACTGGAGCCGCGCTTCGACCGTTACCGGCCCACTGAGGTCCCCCGGTAGGTCGAGAATGTAATGCACCGAATCGGCGGCCCCCGGCGGGATCTGGTGGTTGTAGAGGGCAACAAAAATATCTTCGGCATTGCGCTGATCGATGCGTTGGCCGTTGCGGTCGAGCACGTAGGAGTTGACGAAATGGGACCAGGGATCGACCCGATTATCGGCGTCCATGCCGCCGCTCCTACCGATCACCTCGCCTTCGCTGAGCACCCGAATGTCTAGCCACACCTGGTTGGAATCGGAGGTCCCCTGGGTGAAGGGATGCCCCATTTTGACGGTGCGAATGACCGTCTCTAGCAAGTAGCGACGACCGGCCACCAAGCTCGGAACCTCGGGCCGCAAGGGGGCGGTCAACGCTCCGTTGATCGTGCCTCCCTCTTTGATGCCGAAAATATCGAGCCTCATCACCCCCTCGTTGAAGGCTCGGTGGGCCTCGTTGACCTCGGCCGGCATCCCCAGAAGGTGCGGCAAGGCGGTGTTGGCACTGGGGAACTGATGGTCGTGAATCTTGAGCTCACCCGAGTCGTCTAGCCGCTGGGCCGAGAACTGCTGGGAGGGCGATGCCACCGCCGGCATGTGGCAGCTCGAACAATCGTGCACTGCCTTCGCCGGGTAGTAGAAACTCGACACCCCGTGACCGGAAACGCCGCTCAGGTGGTAGCTGTCGAAGTGGTTCTGACCGCGCAGCCACTTGTAGCCGTTGAGTTCCTTCGGCAGATGGACCTTGTGGCAGCTGCCGCAGAACTCGGGAGTCTTGTGCAGCGGCTTGAGGAAGGTCAGCTTGTGAAACTCCGGTTTGGCCTTGATCAACTGCTGGTTGACCCAGGCCAGCATCGCGTTGTCACTGCCGGCGAAGGGGTAATGCACCGGCTCCTCGATGGTGTAGTCGGCGTTGCCGCGCAGGCTGTTGAGGTGGGTGATGGCGTGGCACGAGGTGCAGGTGATTCCCGCTTGTCCCGACGGATCGTTCACCGGATCGAAGTCGGGATCGTCAAACTTGCCAGCGAAAAAAACCACCGGATCGTGACAGCCGGCACAGAAGCGAGAGGCCTGCACGTCGCCGTCGCGTTCGAGCGCCTTGCGCCGTGTTGCCTGCACCGAAAAACTGTACGGCGGGTTGTTGAACGAACTGAAGCGGTGGGCGCTGACCGCCCAGCTGGCGTGGCTATCCTGGTGGCACTGCTCGCAGTAGCCATCGTTGGCCAGCACCTCCTCCGGGATAAATTCACCGGTCGCCGTGCGCGCCAAGGAGGGGAAGAAATACCGTTCCCCCGACGCCGGCCCCGCCGTCGCCCAGCGCCTCGGGTCCTGCGCCTGCCAGACCAGCATCACCCCACCAAAAACCGCCGCCACCGCCGCCCAGCGCAGGCCGATCTTCCACTTGATTCGCCGCCCCGCCAAGCGATGGAGGACGAACAACCAGGCGGCGACCAGTGGGGTGATGACGTGAGCCCAGTAGGCGAGGGAGCGCACCTCGGGGTCCTTGACCACGATCACCCCTTCGATCCGGGTCAGCACGATGCCGGAAACCAGCAGCACCAACGCCGTGGTGAAGAGGCCGTAGCCGACCCACACCGCCCGCCGGTTGGGCCGGTTGTAGGTGTTGCGCGCGTGGGCCACGCCGAAGGCGATCACCGGCACCACGATCAGCGCCCCGAGGACCAGGTGGACGATGAACATGTTGAGGTAGAACCAGTTCTGGTAGGTCTGCTGCGTCGCCCATTCGAGCAGCGACACCCCGACCAGGTAGGTGGAATTAATCGCCAGCAGGGCAAACAGCCCGAGCATGACGAAAAGCACCTTGTTCAGGCGCGGGCCAATGGCCTTGCGATATTTGGGCTTCTCCCTACCTCTCACCGGCAGCAGCCTAGCATGAGATGGGGCACCGATAGAGGCTCGGGATCAGCCGGTCTCGGCCAGCCGCGCTTGCGGCGTGAGGGTGCGGGCGCCCTCGATCGTGGACGAACGTCGCAGCCTCAAGTCGCCCTCGTCGCAATAGACGAAACCGAGGCGAATCAAGGCCCGGTCGACCACCGACCGCCGAGCATCCGGGGTAGCACCGCGCCCACTCGCGCTCACCGTTCCCATCAGCTCAAAGGCAACGACCGCGACCATTTCCGAGTCGCCGTGACCGCCGAGATCCTCGAGGCTCAAGCGGACTCCCTCAATCACCTCGATCTTCTCAAGATAGCGCCTCCACTCGGCAACCGCTGCCGCCGGATGGACCGCTCCGGGGATTACCTGCCGCATGGGAACGATCTGCCGGCCATCGTCCAACTCCCACAACTGCTCGCGACTGAGGTCGGCGAGCCCCAGAGGCTTGCCACGGAAGAGAGGGCTGAAGAAGCGTTCCAGGCCAGCGATGTCTCGCCCCGCCAACGCCTCCTCCATGTGAGCGAGGAAAACGGTAGCATCTCGCTCTCGTCGATCGAGGTCCAGACTCTTTCGATTGATCGAGAACCCGCTCCACCTCAGAGCCAGCACCAGCGTCATCAGGACCACAGAAGCCAGCACGGCTCCGCGCAGCCAGGCTGGTCGTGAGTCGGTGGGCTTTGCCATTGGTAGATTGTAGCCGCAAAGGCTCGATCTTGGACTCGGCTGTGCTCAGGTCGACCACTCCATCATCGAGTCATCCGCCCACAAGGAACGCCGGAAGCGACGCATGGCTTGGAGCCAGCGGTCGTAGTCTTTGCCCTTGCCGGCCATGTAGCTGGCGACTTGCGGGTGCGGAAGGATGAGGAAGCTCTCGGCCTCAAGGCCGCGCACGGTGGCATCGGCGACTTCCTCGGGCGAGATCACCCCGTCCGCCATCGCCGCCTTGGCCGGCGGCTGGTCCATCTTGCCGGCCAGGATTTGGGTCTCGACCGCCTGCGGACAGAGGACCGAAACACCGATTCCCTGCTCGCCGTGGGTGATCGCCAGTGACTCGGCGAAACCGATTGCCGCGTGCTTGGTGGTGGAATAGCCGGCGTCTCCGATCTGGCTCAACAAGCCGGCGGCGGAAACGGTATGGAGCAGATAGCCGGAGCCGCGTTGCACCATCTCCGGTAAAACCGCCCGCGCGCCCCAGACGTGCGCCATGACGTTGACCTTCCACAGCCGCTCCCATTGCTCATCGTCCTGCGAAGTCGCTGTCCAACCCGGTGCATCGGTGAACATCACCCCGGCGTTCGAGCACAGCAGGTCGATCGGGCCGAAATGGTACCGCGCTACCTCCACCGCCCGCTGTACCTCAACCTTCCGCGAGACATCGATTTCCAGCCCTACCCCATCGATCCCAGCCGCAACCTCTCGGGCCCCCTCGCCATCGAGATCGGCCACCGCCACCCGCGCCCCTTCGTTGGCGAAACGCACGGCCAGGGCACGGCCAATCCCGCGCGCGGCGCCGGTGATCAGAACGGTCTTGTCTTTGAGCTTCACCGAGATGACCTCTTGGTGTCGAGTAGTTGACGGTATTGAACCAGCTTTTCAGGCGTACCGGCGGCTGAATAGAGTGCCTGCAGTCGGTCGAAAGCCTCCTGCCGGCGCCGTTGTTGCGGCTCCTGGAGTAACGCTTGGAAGCTCTCTACGAGGAGCTTCTCACTTTCCGCCAGGCGACCTTGCACGGTCAACGCCTCGCCCAGAACACCTTCGGCGAAAGGGACCGTCCAGTGGTCCCCGAAGCGCTCGCGCCACCCTGGAAGCAGGTCGCGAAGGATGCGTTCGGCCTCGGAAGGGGCTCCCTGTTCGATTAGAACGTTGGCGATCCGCACCGTGTAGAAAGCGACCCGCCAGTGGTCGGCGCCCGCCGCGGCGATCTTCAGCTCACGAGCACGCCGATAGCTCGCCTCCGCTTCGCCGTAGCGACCCAAGGCCCGCTGGGCGCCGCCGAGGTTGCTGTAGGTCGCGGCCAGCAACGGATGGTCGTCCCCTAAACTCTTGTATTGGATCGCTAGAGCCTCCATGTAGGCAGCCATGGCGCCCTCAAAATCGTCCAGCCGACGGCGGGCGAGGCCGAGATTGAGCAGCACCGGCGCCACGCGGGGGTGGTCCTCGCCATTTAAACCACGACGCAGGGCAGCCGCTTCTTCGTACTGAACGACCGCTTCCGCGTAGTCGCCTTGGCTGTAGCTGACCGTCGCCATCAACGTCACGGCCTCCGCCAGTGCGCCCGAGGAGTCCCAACTGGGCAGAGAGCGAGCCCGCGTCAGTGCCTCTTCGGCGAGGGGCCGAGCCTCGGTGTAGGCCCGCTCGTAGCAGTACAACGAAGTCAAGTCGTTGAGCGCGTCGACCAAGAAAACCGGATCCGGACCGCCGTTCTCACGCGCGATCGTCACCGCCTCGCGCAACACCGTCTCCGACTCGGCGAATTCCCCTTGTTCTTTGAGGGTGTTGCCGAGCGCTCGCAGACTGGAACCGGTGTCAGGGTGGCCCATGGGCAGCTCTGCTCGGCGTAACGAAAGGGAGCGATCGAAGAGCGACTGGGCGCGATCATAGAGACCGAGATTGTGGTAAATGGTCCCCGTCGCGTGCAGGATCTCGGAGCGGACCAAGGGTTGATCGTGGAGCCGCCTAGTGACCAGCGGCTCGGCCTGGTCGAGCGCCTCGCGCACGGTGAAGGTCTCGGCGGGATTGTCGGCGTAAGGATCGCTGACCTGGAAGATATCGAGCATCAAGGCCAGAACGCCGCGCGCTTTGTCGCGCTCCACTTGCGCGGAGTCGCGCTGGCGCGCTACCCGCGCCGACTGTCGTGCCATGGCCACGGCAAAACCCACCAGCAAGCTCGCCACCAGAGCCGCGATCAGCACCCCGCCGCGATGCCGACGCAAGAACTTGCCACTACGGTACCGCCAGGTTCCTTGTCGCGCCAGGACCGGTAAGCCACTCCGCCGACGCTCCAGGTCGTCGGCGAGCTGCTCGGCCGATGAATAGCGCAGGGCGGGCGCGCTGCGCAGCGCTTTGAGCACGATGCTGTCGAGGTCGCCATTCAGCTTGCGGCGCAAGTCGGACGGCCGGGTATCGCGGGCACGGGCAAGCGTCTCGGTGGTGGCCCCGCCGGACGTCGACGGCGACTTCATCACCGTTACACTGGGCTTGTCCGGCACCTCCTCGCTCAGAATCCGCTCGATCTCCCGCGGCGACTGCGTTTCGAAGCGGTGCGGCAGATGGCCGGTGAGGAGGCGATAGAGCAAGACGCCGAGCGAATAGACATCGCTCACCGTGGTAATCGGCTTACCCGCGAGTTGCTCCGGGCTGGCATAACGCGGAGTGAGCAGCCGCACCCACGGCTGGGTGGGATTGAGGTTGGGGGCACCCAACTCCGGGTTGAGCAACTTGGCGATGCCAAAATCGAGGAGCTTGGGCTCCCCCTCGGCGGTCACCAGAATATTGCTCGGCTTCAGATCGCGGTGCACCACCAGGTTCTGGTGGGCGTAGTGCACGGCGGAGCAGACCTTGCGAAACAGGGTCAGGCGGTCGTCAATGGAGAGGCGATTTTGATCGCAATAGTCGTCGATCGCCGAGCCTTCGACATACTCCATGACGAAGTAGGGCTGCCCCGCCTCGGTGGTACCCCCATCGAAGATCTGGGCGATATTCGGATGGTCGAGGCTAGCCAGAATCTGACGCTCGACTCGCAAACGGCGAGCCACCGAGGAGGAGGCCAGATCGAGGCGCACTAACTTGATCGCCACTCGCCGCTTGAAGACGTCGTCGTCGCGAATCGCCAGATACACCCGTCCCATGCCGCCCTCGCCGATCACTCGATCCAGCCGATATGGGCCGAGTCGAGTGGGCGCGGCCAAGGCTGCCGTCGGCCGCTCGACCAGTGGTTTCTCCAGAAAGGTGTCCGCCTCGGCATCGGCGGCGAGGAGCGACTCGACCGCCTCGCGCAAGGAAGCATCCCTGCCGCAGGCCTCCTCGAGAAGCTCACGACGGTGCCCCGGCTCCTCCATGACCAGATCTTGGAAGATCTCGACTGCCCGTCGCCACGGGCTAGAGGTCATCTTCAAGCCCCTGCACCAAGCAGCGGTACAGCCGCGCTCGCGCCGTCAGCCAGCGGCGGGTCACCGTGGCGCTAGAAATGCCGAGCACATCGGCGATCTCATCCCGATTGAGACCAGCGAAGTAGCGTAGCTCCACCACCAACGCCTGCTCCGGATCGGTGGAAGCCAACCTGCGAAGGGCGTCGTCGAGCGCCACCAGCCGCGGCAGCCGCTCAGACTCCGCCACCGCCACCTCCTCGATCGGCACCTTCCTCACCTCGCCTCCACGCTTGACCCGACCCGCCTGGCGGGCGTGATCGACCAAGATATTGCGCATGATCCTGGCGCTAGCGGCGTAGAACTGTCCGCGACTGGTGAAGCAGACCGACTCCATCTCCACCATCCGCAAGTAGGACTCGTGGACCAGCGCCGAGGTCGAAAGGGTATGGTCGGGCCGCTCCCCTCGCAGGTAGCGCGCCGCCATCGAGCCGAGTTGCTCGTAGACCTTGGGGATTAACCCCTCGAGGGCATCGGTGTCCCCGTCGCTCCATGCGGACAGGAAGCTGGTGATGTCCTCTTTGAAGTCGGTGGTCCCACCATGGGATCCATCGAGGGCGCTCGAAGCTGACAAAGAGTCATTCCTCATAGGTAAGAACAAGCGTTGTGGGGGACCGCTCACGCGCCCCCCCACAACCGTTACTAGACAGGCCCGTTCTTATACCGCACCACCTGCATCGAAGGGGGACATCCCATTCCTGGAGGAGGAACATAGCCGTTCGCGAGGCAACAGAAGACGCCCTGCCGAACGATCGTCCCATTCTGCAAGCGTAGGCACTCCTCAACACAGGATTCCGTTGCGGAACAGGTTCCCGGCCCCAACCCTCCACTCGGCATGAGGACGATCTCGGCAACGGGCGACGCAGTGGTGGGTCCAGCTACCACGCCAGCCAGTACTAGCAGTCCCGTCAGCAAAAGAGCGGTTCGAATTGCGTTAATTTTGATTCGTTTCATGGTTCCTCCAGTGAGTTTCCGTTCGGTGGTCGATGATCGATCCACCATTGCATTTTCCAGGGCCAACTCCTATCTTAGGCTGCCCCCAATCTCTAGGGCGCCGCCCGAGAGGAGAGTTGGATCAAGAAAAAAAAGAAAATATTACCGGGAGCCGAAATCGATCCCCAGCTCCCGCGCCGCCCGCATTAAGAAGCGCTCCGTCTGCTTGCCGCCGCCTTCGTACTGCACGGCGCCCGCCGAATCCTGAATCGTGGCCCAACCCTCGACCACCGCCTCCGGTGTCCAACGCTCAGGCGGTAGATAGAGGCCCTGACACTCCTCGATCCTCACCTGGGCGAAGGTCCCGGCACCGGCGGCGAGGATGACGCGGTTCGGGGCCTCCTCGGCGATCAACGCCAGCAGGCCGGCGGTGACCGCTTCGGGCTTGAGCAGTTCGAGCATCTCCGGCGGCATCAAGTCCTCGGTCATCCGCGTCGCCGCGGCCGGGGCGAGGGCGTTGACCCGGATGCCGTACTTGTGCCCCTCCATCCCCAGGGTGTTCATCAACCCGGCCACCCCCATCTTGGCGGCGCCGTAGTTGGATTGGCCGAAGTTGCCGTAGAGGCCGCTCGAAGAGGTGGTCATCACGATGCGGCCGTAGCTGTGGTTGAGCATGGGATTCCACACCGCTTTGGTGCAGTAGACGCTACCCAGCAAGTGCACGTCGAGCACGGCGCGAAAATCGCTTAGCTCCATCTTGTAGAAAGTCTTGTCGCGCAGAATGCCGGCGTTGTTGACCAGAATGTCCACCCGCCCCCAGCGCTCGAGGGTCGCGGCCACCATCGCCTCGACCTGTTCGAGGTTCGAAACATCGGCGCCGTTGGCCAGGGCTTCCCCCCCAGCCGCCTCGATCTCCCCCACCACCGCCTCGGCCGCGGCGCTAGAGCCCCCGGTACCATCGCGCGCGCCGCCGAAATCGTTCACCACCACCTTGGCTCCACGCGCCGCCAGGGCCAGGGCATGCGAGCGACCCAAGCCGCCCCCGGCGCCGGTGACCAGCGCTACCCGGTCGTCAAATCGAATGCTCATCGTCTCGTCTCCAGCTGTGCTCATAGTTGCGCACCGTCCGCCGCGACCACGTACAAAGCCAGCGTTTCAGCCACCAGCGCCGGCCGCTCCTCGCCCTGAATCTCGATCACCGCCTCACTGGTGACCAACAGGCGATCCTCCGCCTTGGCGGTAACCCTGAGAATCTTCGAGCGCAAACGCACCGCGCTGCCCACCGGAACCGGCTGCAAGAAGCGCAGTTTGTTCAACCCG
>QIHU01000608.1 GCA_003231035.1 Acidobacteriota bacterium | reverse complement strand
CAAGAGGACACTCCCTCCTTCTTTCTAGCTTCGCTCTTCTGCTCCCTGAGAGCGGCGAACCGGATCGAGGAGTTTCGCACTCGCATTCGGGGCGATCGGGTCCTCGTTCATCCGGTGATTCACGGTGGTTCGACAGTCTTGCTGGCGGATGAGACCTTCTGCTTCGCCTATTTCGACTACCAGTCTGACCTGAGAGCCTTTGCCGCCGCTGGCGAGCGCGAGCTGGAGAGGGTGCGGGCTGGCGATGGCCGCTTGCGCCCAAGGCCGGATCGCGATGATTTGATCCACCATTCGGTGATTCCCTGGGTTCGCTTCACCAGCTTTGCCCACGCGCGCCGGGTCGACCCCGCGGACTCGGTACCCAAGATTGTCTTTGGCCGCTACAGCGAAAGTTCCGGTCGCCAAAGGCTGCCGATCTCGGTCGAGGTGCACCACAGTCTTGCCGATGGCCTACACGTCGGCCGTTTCCTCGATGCTTTCCAGGAGCTGCTGGACCAGCCGCGAGAACTGTTGAGCTTAGAGGCCGACGAAAGCTAGATAGGTCGAGTAGAGGATCAGCCAGAAGGTGGCGTAAAGGATCAGTAGACCGCGGGTGACGAGAAGGTTGTGCCGTCGCGGTGCGCATCGTTGCCAAAGGGAGCCACCAGCGAGCGGCCGAGCGTTGCAGAGAATGATGTGGGGCACAGTATACTGCGCTCTCCTTCGTCTTCCTGGTGTGCTGTGCCGACTCTCTACGACATTAAACCCGCCTTTCAGCGCCTCTTGCGCCCACTGGCCAACCGGCTGGTGCGGGCTGGCATGACCCCGAACGGGGTGACCTGGGCGGCACTCGTCCTGTCGCTGGCGACTGGCGCCGCGCTGCTCTATTGGCCGCAACGACAGATCCTGTTGCTAGTTCCGGGAGTCCTGGTTGTGCGCATGGCGCTGAACGCTCTGGATGGCATGATGGCGCGGGAACACGACATGGCAACTCCGCTCGGAGCCCTGCTCAACGAGTTGGGAGACGTGATCTCGGATGCCGCCCTCTACCTGCCGTTAGCCCACCGATCGGAATGGCCGTCGGGGTGGGTCGTGGTCGTTGTTGTGTTGGCCTTGATGACCGAAATAGCGGGAGTGACGGCGCAGGCGATCGGAGCTTCGCGGCGTTATGACGGTCCGCTAGGTAAGAGCGATCGTGCCTTTCTATTTGGGGCTCTCTGCCTGGCCTTTGGCGGCGGGGTTTCGCCAGGGCGTTGGCTGACCCCGCTGCTTGCCGTTGCCGCCGGCTTGTTGGTGGTGACCATCGTCCATCGCGGGCGCCAAGCGCTGGCTGAGGTGGGCGAGTGACCGATCGGTTCACCGTGACGCCGGCCCTCTGGACAATGGTGGCGATCATTGGGCTGCTCAGCTTGGCTAGCCTGGTCTTGGCGATCCTGCGCCGCGCGCGGCCGGCTTGGCCTTTGACCGAGGTGCGGCGACGGGTCTCCAGCTGGTGGGTAATGGCCGCCCTCTTTCTCTTGGCGATCGGTGTGTCGCGCACGATCTCGCTTTGCTTCTTTGGCTTGGTCAGCTTCCTCGCCTTCAAGGAGTACCTTTCGATGATTCCGACCCGGCGCTCCGACCGCCGAGTTTTGGGCTGGGCTTACTTGGCGATCCCTCTCCAGTATCTCTGGGTGGGGATGGAGTGGTACGGGATGTTCGTGGTCTTCATCCCGGTCTACATGTTGCTTCTCCTTCCTCTGCGAATGGTCCTGATCGGCAATCCCAAGGGCTTCTTGCGAGCCGTGGGAACCCTGCACTGGGGACTGATGATCACCGTCTTCAGTATTAGCCACCTGGCCTACCTGCTGGTCTTCCCGGCGCTCAGCCAACCGTCGGGCGGCAGCTCGCCGGGGGGGGCTTCGTTGGTCCTCTTCTTGGTGGTGCTCACCCAGCTCAACGATGTCTCCCAGTTCCTGTGGGGTAAGGCGGTCGGTCGGGCTCGCGTGGTGCCGACGGTGAGCCCCAACAAGACCTACGGAGGGCTGCTGGGCGGCTTGCTGACCACCATCGGCTTGTCTCTTCTCCTGGCCCGCTGGTTGACTCCGCTCGACCTGCTCCAGGCGGCGCAAGCGGGGGTGATCATCGGTTTGGGCGGATTCGTTGGGGATGTGGTGATCTCGGCCCTCAAGCGCGACCTAGGGTTGAAGGATTCGGGAAACCTCTTGCCCGGCCACGGTGGGATTCTCGATCGTATTGACAGCCTGACCTATACCGCACCCCTCTTCTTTCACTTCATCCACTACTATTACTATTGACCCCAGCCTCCTCTCCCCAACAGAACGGACCACGATGACACGCTGGCTCAGATTCGCCTTCTTCTGTTTCCTGGTGAGGCCGCTGGTGATGGTGATCCTTGGGCTCAATGTGCGTCATCGTGAGCGGCTGCCGTCGCGCGGTCCGGCGATTCTGACCGCCAACCACAACAGCCATCTCGACACCATGGTGTTGGCGTCGCTCCTACCGCTGTCGCTCTTGCCACGCATCCGGCCCGCCGCCGCCGCGGACTACTTCTTGAAGAATCGGCTGCTCGCTTGGTTCGCCCGCGAAATCATCGGAATCATCCCGGTGCGTCGTGGGCGAAGCGGTCCCGACGACGATCCGCTCGACGGGGTCTCGGCGGCGCTCGAACGGGGAGACATGGTGATCTTCTTCCCCGAAGGGACGCGCGGTGAGCCCGAGACCCGCTCCGCCTTCAAGAAGGGGCTGGCCCATCTGGCCGAGCGCCACCACCAGGCCACGATCGTGCCGATTTTCTTGCATGGTCTGGGTAAATCGATGCCCAAAGGGGCCGCCCTACCGGTGCCCTTCTTCTGCGATGTCTTCGTCGGCGAGTCGGTGGTGTGGAACGGCGATCGCGACCGTTTCATGGAGGACTACAGCCAGCGCATGCAAGAACTGGAAGAGGAATGGGCGAGCGTTGCCGGGGCCGTGGCACAGCTCGACGAGTAGCGCGCGCCTACAGCGTAGAATGTCGGGGTGAGCCTGCCTGCCGCCAGCTTTGCCGAAAAACGTCGTATCTTGCAGCTCGAGACGCTGTACGACCTGGCTCTGTCGCTGCACGATCAGGGCTCGGAAGGACAGTTGGTGCAAGAGCTGCTCGAGCGGGTGTGCGCCGTACTCGATCCTGCCGCCGCCGCCGCCGTGACCTGTGAGTCCTATGCCGGTTCGCGGGCTCTCTCCCTGGTCGGCTGGTCCGAGAGGCCACCGAGCGGCGAGCGTCTACTGGAAGATCCGTTGTGGAGTGACCTCCTCAACGAGGGGGGGCTAATCGTGCGCCATCGGGGAGAGTTTGGCGGTCGCCCCTACCGCGAACTCATCGCGGCACCGTTTGCCTATCGCGGAGTCTTTCTCGGCTACATCGCGATGATCGACAAAGAGGCGCGAGCCGGCGCGGCGGCCTCATTCAGCGATGGCGACCGACGGTTCCTCGATTCGGTGGCGGCGCTGGCCGGTGTTTCGCTGGACAACGTTCGCCAGGTGGAGCGGTTGGAAACGCAGCGCGAGCGGCTGGAAGAGGAAAATAAACTTCTCAAGAACCAGTGGGGTGACGAAGTCGGAGGTCAGCGTTTCGTCGCCCAGGCGGCGCCGATGCGCCGCGTTCTCCAAGTTGTGGAGCGGGTGGCTCCGCGCGGGGTGAGTGTTTTGGTTCGGGGCGAGAGCGGCACTGGCAAGGAGCTGATCGCCAAGTTACTCCACCTGCACTCGGGGCGCGGCGGTTCGCTGATCGCCCTCAACTGTGCCGCTTTACCCGAATCGTTGCTCGAAAGTGAGCTCTTCGGTATCGAAGGTGGGGTGGCGACCGGAGTGACCGCGCGGCCGGGGAAGTTCGAACTGGCGCACCAGGGGACCTTGTTCCTGGATGAAATCGGTGACATGCAGCCGGCCATCCAGGGCAAACTTCTGCGCGTCTTGCAAGAGCGAGAAGTGGTGCGCCTGGGGGCGCAGCGTCCGATCTCCGTGGATGTGCGTTTGGTGGCCGCTACGCATCGTGACGTCGAAGAGCTGATCTCCGCCGGCCGCTTTCGCGAGGATCTGTACTACCGACTCAAGGGGGTGGATGTCGCCTTGCCGCCACTGCGCGAGCGGCGAGAGGATATCCCTCATCTAGTGCGCTATTTCTTGGTCGAGTTCTGTCGTCGCGAGGGGATCCCGGTGCCTCACCTTGCGCCGCAAGCTCTGGCACGGATGATGAGCTATGGCTATCCGGGCAATGTGCGCGAGTTGCGCAACGTGGTGGAAGGCTCAGTTTCGCTGGCGGAAGGGGCGATCGGTGAGGAACTGGTGCGCTCGGTGATGGGGACCGCCGCCGATTCGGCAGTGGCGCAAGAGGTGGCGGTGGAGGAGGAACTCATCGATATGGAAACCCTGGAACGTCGCCATATCTCGAAGGTGCTCAAGATGACGGGCGGTAACAAGAGCGCCGCGGCGCGAATTTTGGGGCTCGACCGACGTACCCTACTGCGCAAGGGTTTCTAAGAAATTGAGCTATTATGTCTCGGCGGGACATTTTTGTACGATTTGAGGTAACCGGACTGTTTTCAGTCACTTAACTGTCAATCGGAGTCCTGGATTTTGTTCTCTGGGGCAAAATGTCTCGACCCTTTTTGTCTTACGATTTGATCTAGCTTGGGTCACAAAGTCGTAAAGCGCTGAAAACAAACAGTTTGCGCCTCTTTCTTGGGAGTTTGGCGAAGCTGGCAAGAGGCTTGCGAAGTCTTTATGGTCTCACCTGAGGAGGGTCCCATGCTAGAATCCATCCGTAGACACGCCGCGATTCCACTTGTGCCGACCCGGTGGCTACTGTCCGCCGGCACTATTTTGAGCTTTGGTTGGCTCATGGCGAACGACCTGATTAATCCGATAGTCCTCTATCTTATGCAGCTCTACTTGGCTTTCTAGTCTACTGGTTGCCCAGAGCGCTGAATCTGATGGCTGACGAGGGGATCATGAGGGAAGTTACTTTGACGCTTCCGATTGCCGCGGACATGGAGATCGCGGCTACCAAGACCGCGACCGCAATGGCCGAGTCCATGGACATGGCGGCGGACAAGGTCGACGAAGTGCGGATGGCGGTTGTGGAGGCATGCATCAACGCGTTCGAGCACAGTCATACGGAAGAAGGGAAGATTTTCTTGACCTTCGCCGTACTGGGGGATGACGAAGCTGAATCGCTGAGAATTACAGTTCGCGACAGCGGACAGGGTTTTGTGCCAGAGGATATCGTTGAGTCCAAGATCGGTGACAAGATCCATTCCGAAAGCAAACGCGGATGGGGTTTGCAGATTATGCGAGGCATGATGGACACGGTCGAGATTGAATCTGGAAAAGACGGCACCCGCGTGGTGATGACCAAGGCACGATGACGATGGGGACTGGGGAATGACCGAGAGTTTGAAGCTCGAAATAGAACGCAGGGACGGGGTTGCCGTGGTCTATACCGAGGGCTATATCAACAACCTAGGCGGCGAAGAGATCGCTCGGGTGGCCGATACCTTGATCAAGGATGGCCACAAGGTGCTGTTGCTCAATTTGAGGGGCACCAAGATCGTGAACTCGATCGGCATCTCGATTTTGATTGAGATCATCGAGAAGATGATTGAAATCGAGGGCCGCCTGGCTTTTTGTAACCTGACGCCGACGATCGAGAAGACCTTCCACATCATGGGGCTGGCGCAATACGCGGGTATTTTCGCTGATGAGCCGGCTGCCCTGGCGGAACTAGCGAACTGAGGATCTCCCTCGCCGCGTACTCGATGGGATTGATCTAGCCGATGGACGCGGGTACCCACGAACCCACCTGGGCGAGCCTCCTCGCTGCCGCGGATGCGGATGGCATTGGTCTAACCTCCGGCTTGCTAGAGCGCTGGTGCTGTAGCGCTGGGCTGCAAGGGGCGGCACTCTACGTAGAGGTAGAGGGGTTGTTCGAGCGTGAGCATAGCTGCGGCGAGGGCAACTTCCCCCGCTCCTTGAGCAGCGAGGCCGCCGCCGAGCTGAGCCCGCTGCGTCTGCCTGGGGGGCTGTTGATGTCGGCTCGGCAAACCGTGAGCCAGGAGGCGTCTAGCGGTGGAGTGGCGTTGGATCCCAAGCCTCAGCCTTCGGTTGCGCTGGATGGACCGTTGAAGGTTCTTTTGGCGATGGTGGTGCGCAACGCTCTGCTGGAACGCCGGCTGAAGAAATCTCGTTTCGCGGCGATGCATCGCAATGTCGAGCAGCAAGCCCTCTACGATGTGGGGCTGGCGATCACTTCGACCTTGGATCTTGAGGAAACTAGCGAAGCGATCCTGGCTTGGGCTCTCTCGTTGCTCGACGCCCGGCGTTCGGCGTTGTATCTACTCGATGGCGACTCTGTCGATCGTTCCTACCGACTGACCCACGCCCTCGGCGGCGATGCGCGGCCGGACTTTACTTGTATTGACGACGCCGTGCCGAAGGATGTCCTCCCCGGAGCGGCTCACCTTTTGGCGGTGCGGATTGAGATCGAGTCGGTGCCGCGCGGTTTTCTGGTGGTGGCGGACAAGGAGAGCCGCTATGGCGTTGGTCCCTTCGGTGAGGCGGATCGCGCGACCCTGGAGCTGTTCGCCAACCAGGCGGCGATCGCCCTGGAGAACGCCCGTCTGCACCGCCAAGCCCTCCAAGAGGAGCGGATGCAGCGCGAAATGGAGCTCGCCGCCGAGACCCAGAACAAGTTGCTGCCCAAGGGTGTGCCGACGGTGGAAGGGTTCGAGCTCGCCGGTTGGAACCGTCCGGCGCGCGAGGTCGGCGGGGACTACTACGATTTGTTACCGCGGGCCGATGGCCGGCTGGTCATCACCTTGGGGGATGTCACCGGCAAGGGAATGCCGGCGGCGCTGATGGTGTCCAACTTGCACTCGGCGCTGCGGCTGAGTCTCGATCATCACGAGGTCGGTCCCGAGTTGTTCGCTGGCCTCAACCGTCACATTCACGAGTCCAGCCCGGCCAACAAGTTCATCACCCTTCTCGTCGCCCAGCTCGACCCACCCACCGGCCATGTGCGCTACGTCAACGCGGGTCACAACCCCGCCGTGGTGCTGGGGGCCGACGGTTCGGTACGCGAGCTGCCGTCCGGCGGTCCTCCGATCGGTTTGCTGCCTGGGGTGAGCTACCAAGGAGATGAGTTCAACCTCGAAGTGGATGACCTCCTGTGCATTTATAGCGATGGGATCACCGAGTGCGCGGCCCGAGACGGGGAAGAGTACGAGCTGGAGCGGTTGGTGGCGCTCCTCCAAGAGCATCGCACCGCCCCTTTGCCCGAGATCATTGCCGTGATTGACCAGGCGACCAGCGAATTCGCCGACGGGCAGCCGCAAGGCGACGATCAAACCGTGGTTCTGCTGCGGCGGGTCGGCTAGCCCTAGCCGTGCCGAACGCCGGGGGGCGCGATCAGGAGAGCCGGTGCCGAGACTCCCTGAGGTAGTCCACCGGCCCTGGCCTGGCTAACCAAAGACGATCCCAGTTCGGCAACATCTCTGAAGACGCGATCCAAACTGTCTTCCCAGATCGCATCGGCGAGGGGTGGCCCCAACTTGCCCCCTTCAATGCGGCGCAGGCCGCTGGCCTGGGCACGAAATCGAAGGCGCGGTGGGTCGTAGGACTCGAGCCGCTCCAAGCGGTCGATGGCGATGCCTCCCGGTGCCGCGGCGAGTAGATCCGCGGGCGAGGCGGTGCCCGGGTTGAGGATCAAGTGGCCAGGGTGGGCGATGCCGGCTCCGAGGCTGTGCGGGGTGGCGGTCAGTCCCAGTTCGAAGGCGAGCCGGGCGTCGACCGCGGGGGTGGTCAAGACACCGTTGGCGATCAGCTCGACCGGGCGTTTCCAGTGGCCCTCGAGATCGAAAGGGAAGGGAAGGGCCGGGTGTCTGGGTGCGTCGTCGACGAGAAGGATCTGGCGCGAGAACAGAGGCTTGCCCAGCCACTCGGCCAGTCGCGAGCGGGTGGGCGTGTTGTGGAAGGCGGCGGCCGAGAGGCCGACTTGGCCGAGCAACCAGACCAGATCGCCGGTGGCTTCGGGGGAAAGAAGCAAGATTTGGCTGGCGGTGCTCACCCCGCACAGGTCTACGGTTTCAACCGTCGGCCGAGGGCGGAGCCCCGGACTAGATTGCAGGCAGTGGCTTCGCGCCCGCTCGAAGAGGGCCCCTAGGTCAAGTCCTTCGAGGCTTCGCGCGGAGGAGCGTGCCGTGGCGCTACCAGGTCCCACGCCGCAACCTACCTCCACCGTGGCGGTGGACGATCTCGCTCGCCGCTGAAGTCCACCGCTGTTGACGATCATCAATCGATCTTCGCTCCACGTCAGGGTGGCACTCTCCCCGGGTTGAGCGCACTCTTCGAGCCATTGGCGCGCCTCCGGTGGGCTCAGTTGAGCGAGGCGGTCATCGTAGAGTGGAATGGTGAGCTGCGCTGACGGTTTCTCGTCGGTGTCTGCCCACCGCGCCGGAAAGGCGGGGGCAGGCAGCGCCCGTGAGTGGGTGACCGCTTGGCGAATGGCGTTGGCGAGCTCGCCAGACGAGCAACGGCCGGTCTGGTACTCACCCGTGCGTCCCGCTTCGATGACCCGGACTAGGGTTGAGCAGGTGATGACACTCTCCGCTGGGCGCCCCGGGGAAGAGGCAGCGGGTGGTCTCGGCGGGCCAACTTGGGCCCTATGTTCGATGCGCTCGATCCACACCAGCTCCGTCTCGTCGGCGGTCGACTGCGCGATGGCCTGCTCCAGTCGCTCGGCGAGCTGTCGCGGATCGACGGCAGCGACCGCCGCCGGCCTCTCAGCGACCGCCATTTCGATACAGGTAAGCCTGCTCCTCGATGCGCGCTCCGTTACGGTCGGCGATGGCGAATCGGCCGCCGCTCCAGATGGCCGCACTGGCGTAGCGTCCCGCCTTGTCCACCGCGTAGAGGCGCAGGTTGAAGTTGGGGCGACCGTCGGCGCGTAACAGCCTGGGGTCGCGGGTGAGGTGGGCGACCCGCTCCAGGGCTTCGAGTAGAGCTTGCTGGGGTGGGCGGCCTCCTCGCATGTGCTCGACCGCCGTATGGCTGGCGTTGCTCAGGATCGCCGATTCTCCGCGGCCGGTGGCGCCGGCCGAACCGACATCGTTGTCGCAGTAGAGACCGGCACCGATCAGTGGGCTATCGCCGACCCGTCCGGGCACCTTGAAGAAAAGGCCGGAGGTGGTGGTGCAGCAGCCTACGTCGCCGCGTGCCGAGAGGGCGGAGAGGTGGATGGTTCCGGTGGGGCGAATGGTCTGGTGGGGGCGGAACATCCCGCGGTGTCGTTCGAGGAAGCGGCGCACGTCAGGGTCGAGCTGCGCGGCTGGAGGCTCGACCCAATCGTCTTGGGTCGAGAGATTCTCCCGCCAGTAGAGCCACACCTTGCGCGACAGCTCGGTGAGCAACTCTTCGTGCCGAAAACCATGCATGGTGGCGAACTTACGGGCCCCATCGCCGACCAGGAGCACGTGATCGGTTCGCTCCATCACTAGCTTGGCGACGGCGGAGGGAGTCTTGACCCCTTCGAGCGCCGCGACCGCGCCGGCCTTGCCACTAGGGCCGTCCATCACCGCCGCGTCGAGCTGGACGACACCGTCGAAGTTGGGAAGCCCCCCGTAGCCGACCGTGTAGTCCGTCGGGTCGAGTTCGACCACTTTGACGCCGAGCGTTGCGGCGTCGACCGGGCCGGCTCCGCGCGCCATGGCGCTGTAGGCCAGCTTGACGGCCTCTAAGCCGTTGGCGCTAGCGATGGCCACCGGGTGCGTTGGGGGAGCTGGTCGGATCGTCGGGCGCACCGCGGGGCGGGGAGAGCGTCGGCGATTCTGGGCCTCGGCTGGCGAACTCTTGAGGGTTGAGGCGAGGCTTGCCACCAAGGCACCCAGGAATGATCTTCGATCCATGTCACTCTCCTTTCCACCTAGTTTACCCCCTCCTCATCCGCCGTGGAATGGCCACGGTGGCCGGCCTGGCCCACGGATTGCAGTGTTCTACTCGTGCCATGGAGCGGAACCCTGAAATTGCTCGCAACAACCACCCCTTTGCGGTCGAGAGGACAGCACCTTGGACCTCCGGCGAAGGGGCCGGGGACGCTCGCGACCTCCATGAGGATCGCTGGCGCCGCCTTGTGCCGATCATCTTCATTGCCCTAGCACTCTGGGTCGCGATCGGTTCGAGTGTCCACGCTCGCGGTGAGGACGATCCGGTAGTCGAAAAGATGAAGATCGAAGAGGACTTCAAGATGCAGCGTGAGAGGATGGTGGACGAGCAGCTCGTGGCCCGCGACATCACCCAGCCAGAGGTCTTGAAGGCAATGCGCGAAGTGCCACGGCATCGCTTCATACCGGAGGATCAGTGGCCACGGGCCTACGAGGATCGACCGCTGCCGATCGGTCGCAATCAGACCATCTCCCAACCCTACATTGTGGCACTGATGACCCAACTGCTAGACCTCGACTCCACCGACCGGGTCCTCGAAGTGGGGACCGGCTCGGGATACCACGCGGCGGTGCTGTCACGAGTTGCCGGTAGGGTCTTCAGCATCGAAATTGACGAAGCCCTGGGACGCCAAGCGAAGGGGCGACTCTACAGCCTAGGATTCGATAAGATCGAGCTTCGTATCGACGATGGCTACCGGGGTTGGCCCAAGGAGGCGCTCTTTGACGCGATCATCTTGACTGCCGCTCCGCCCAGGATTCCTCAGCCTCTTCTGGATCAACTCGAAGTCGGCGGAAGGATGATCTTACCGTTGGGAAAGAGCGTGCAGACTCTAATGTTAGTTACCAGAACCGAAACCGGATTTGAACAACGGCGCATTACAGCGGTACGATTTGTCCCCATGACCGGTCAAGTGCAACAACGGGGTAGATGACCACGGTGAATCGCTACTCTCCTCAAGCCCGTTCGGGCGAATCATGGCGTCGGATTCGGGTGCCGCTGGCCCTGATCTCCGTGCTCGCCGCCACCCTTTTCGCCATCCCTAGCGATGGGCAACCGGACGGTTTGCGCTTTCGGGAGCGCCAGGAGATGGTCGAGAGGTTGCGCATCGAGCGCGACATCACGGACAACCGCCTCCTGATCGCCATGAACAAGGTGATGCGCCACCAGT
>QIHU01000281.1 GCA_003231035.1 Acidobacteriota bacterium | reverse complement strand
GGAGGAGAGTTTCCTCGATCAACCCTTGGTTCTGCGGGCGCCCGTGACTCTGCGTTTGCAGATCCAACCCGCGCTCGATCCCCATCGACAGCCGTGGGGCGTGCACGTCTTAACCACCGCCAACAGTGCCGCCAACGGGGGGCGAATGAGCTTGCTCCACAACGGTCCGGCCGACCGCCAGGGTGGGTTGGTCCTGGCCGATCTTAGCCCCGGAGAGGTTAGGGTCAGCATTGAAGATAGTCAGGGCAACCGGACGTTCACCACCGGTACAACTGGTTGCTGGAGAACTCGATGAGCCGCCAGATTGAGATCCCGCAGGTTCAAATCGAGGGGCGGATCACTCTGGGGGAGGAGCCTTTGGCCGCGACGGTTTGGTTTGATGGTCGCTCGAGTTTCGCGGGCTCGCCGAGGGGCAGATTGCTCTCGTCGCGGAGACTCGATCGGACTGCTCTTCAGGTCGGCGGTGGGCAAGCGAAGACGGACGCCGCCGGTCGTTTCTCGATCACCATGGCGGCCGGCATCGAGCGGGTCGTGGCCCATGTTGCCGCCCTGGGCTATGGCTACAAGTCGATGTGGGTCAACCTGGCGGACGGGCCCTTGCACTTACGGGTCGAAGAGGGGGCCGGAGTGATCGAGATCGCCGAGCCGGTCGAACAGGATGCCTTGATGGCCTTGGGCTTGCAGATCGGGATCTTCCGGGAGGGGTTGCCGGTCCATACCACCTTGAGCGGCTTTTCGAATTCGCCTGCTATCCAGCCTCCCGCCGCCGAAAGCGGCGCGAGTCGGTAGCCGCGAAGCGACAAAGCCGCCGACCGGATCCGCTAGGAGATGCGGTCCGGCCGGACCTCTAGCCGCTCACCTCGCTACAAATATCCGAGGGCCTTTAGCTGCTCGATCTCTTCCTCACTCAGCTCGGTCTGGAGTGTTTGGCTGCGCGGTTGCCGATCTTCGACCCACTTACGCAGGAGCTGAGCGAGCCGCTCTTCGACACTGGCGGCCGCGGCGCGGCCGGTGAGGTTGTGAGTCTCGGCGGGGTCCTTCTCCAGGTCGAAGAGGTAGGTGCCGTCGGGGACCAGTGGGTTGCCGGCGCTCTTCATCAAGCGGTGGGTTGGGGTGCGGACAGTAAGACCCAGACGCGAGGCGTGTTCTGAAAAGACGGCGCGGCGCCCTCGGCGGCCCTGGGCGGTGAGTAGGCGCAGATCTTCGCCGTCTTGGGGGGGCGGTTTGATTCCGGCGGCGGCGAGGAGGGTGGGGAAGAGGTCGAGAGTTTGGACCAAGCCGTGGTGTCGAGTCCCACCGCCGCGCGCGGTGCCGGGCCAGCGGATCATCAGGGGGACGTGGGTGGTGGTCTCCCAAAGCCCGCCGTGGCGGTGGACGAGGTTGTGCTCGCCCAGATTCTCGCCGTGATCGGCGGTGAGGGCGATGACGGTGTTGTCGCGCCCTCCTCGGCTGTCGAGGTAGGCGATCAACCGATCGAGTTGGCGGTCGAGGTAGGCGACCTCGCCGGCATAGAGGTAGCGATGGCCGGCGAGGACCGGCTCTTCGTAGGCGACCGGCCCCACCGGGCGAAAGGGCACCCACGATTCCACCCGGTTCAGACCGGTCGCTTGCGCGGGCCGCAGTCCCGAAGCATAGGGTTGAGGCGGTACGTGTGGGGTATGCGGGTCAAAGAGGTGGAGCCATACGAAGTAGGGACCGCTCTGCTGGGAGATCCAGTCCATCGCTTCGCCGACCGCCATTTCGGCGGCGGCATGTTCGTTGGCGGTGAGGACCTGGTCGAACCCCTGGCCGAGTCCCGAGTTGTGATCGCCTAGGTGTCGGGCGGAGATGATCGCCAGGGTGGCGTAGCCGGCGTCGTGGAGTAGTTCGGCGAGGGTGGTGTGGCCCTCGGGTAGGGGGGTGCGCAGGTCGTAGACGCCGTGATTCTTGCCGTAGAGGCCGGTGAGGATCGAGGCGAAGCTGGGGTTGGTGACGTTGAAGGCGGAGTAGCCATCGAGCCAAACGTCGCTGTCCGCCGCCAGCCGATCGAGGGCCGGGGTGAGAGTGGGGCCGCGCCAAGATTGGGGCTGCGTGGCGGGCCAGCCGCCGACATAGTCGGCGCGCAGAGTGTCGATCCCGATCAAGAGGATATTGGGTTGGGAGGCGGTACCGGTGCTGGGGGCGACGGCAGTGCGGTGGTAGAGCGTCGGGCTGGCCCAGCGCACCTGAGCTCCGCGTCGGCTTCCCCCGGGGGCGGGGTCGACCTGCAAGAGGAGGTCGACCTCCTGCCCGGCCCAACGGCTGAGGTCGAGTTCGACCTCGGCGGTGCTGCCCAGCGGTCCGGCCGAAGTTTGCGGGGCGGGACGGATGAACAGCAGATCGGAGGCGAGTCGGAAGAGTTCGACGATCTCACCTTCGGCTGAACGCAGGCCAGCGCGAAAGGTGCAAGCGCAGGGGCGATCCAAGGCCGGCAGGGGAGTGAAGGTCCACACCGGTTGGGCGCCCAGGCGGAGGTGCCAGGCGAGCCGTGAGCCGACACCCTGTTCGAGGGCTCGCACCAGGCCGGCACTCTGCTTTGGAAAGCCTTTTTTCCTCGACTCCGGCACGCGGTTCATTCTGCGCACCTCCCGCGAACCCAAGTAGCTGGTCACTGTCGCGAAAGGCTCGTCGGCTCCCTTCTTTTCGACTTTCGGAGTGACTTGGGTCAGATCGAACCGCTGCCAACTGCCGGCCTCCTCTCCGCCACGGCCGCAGCCGGTGGCGGTGAGGGCCAAGGCGAGAAGAAAAAGAGATCTACGGTTCACGGCGGCGATGGTAGCACCGGCAGGGCTAGCTGGAGCCGTCCGCGGTGGCGGGTTGGCGGCGCCAGCGACGGTGCATCCAGACCCACTGTTCGGGGCATCGTCGAATGTGATGCTCAATCGCTCGGGTCATCAAGGCGGTGGCTTGGGTCGGATCTGGGGGTAGGTCGAAGGCGGCGTGGAACCGTAGACGATGGTGACCGTTGGGCAGCCGTTCGATGAACGAGGGGAAGACCGCCGCTTGCCGCTTGAGGGCGATCTTGGCCGCGCCGACCGGGGTGTAGGCGGGGTGGCCGAAGAAGGGGACCCAAACCCCAGCAACCCGCGTGTCTTGGTCGATCAACATACCCAGCGCGCGGCCGTCGCGCAGTACCTGGAGCAGTTGCCGGGCCGCCCCCGGGCTGGAGCGTTCGATGGTCCGGGTTCCGAAGCGAGAGCGCAAGCGCAGCAGTAGCTGGTTGAGTTGGCCTTCGTCCAGAGTGCGTGCCACCACCTCCATTCCCAAACCACGGATGTTGGCGAGAGCGGCCAAGAGTTCCCAGTTGCCACAGTGGCCGGTGATGATCATGACCGGCTGGCCGGCGTTTCGGGCCGCTTCGACCCGCTCCCAGCCCTCGACTTCGATCAGCTCTTCGATGCGCTCTGAGCTCATCGAGAGCATGGCTAGACACTCGGCGAGGTTGATGCCCTGGTGGAGAAAGTTGGCGTGGGCCAATTCGTGACGCTCGGCGGTGGAGAGCTCCGGTAGCGCCAACGCCAGGTGATCGAGCGTTCGCAGCCGCTCGCGCCGGCCCACCCGCCAGCCCAGGTGGCCGAAGAGGCGACCACATCGTTGGACGAAGGACCAAGGGAGCAGCCCCACCAGCCAGGCGATGGCGCGCAGCACGGGGGCCAGGAAGAGGGCGCGAATCCTTCGACGAAGCGGTATTCGCTCACTCACTCGCGGTCGTTCCTACTCGCCGCGGGCGGCGAGGATGAGTTCCGCCAACTGCCGCACGGCCCCGCGGCCACCTTCCCGACTGAGGACAACGTCCACTTGATCGCGCACCGCTTTCACCGCATCGGCGGGAGCGAAGGAGAGGCCGCAGCGTTTGAGGACGGGGAGGTCGGGGAGGTCGTCGCCGGCAAAGGCGACTTGGTGTGCGCTCAGCTGGTTGCGGGTGAGGAAGGAGGCAAAAGCCGGGTCCTTGTCCTTCTTTCCGCTGAGGAGCACGTCGATTCCAAGGTCGGCGGCGCGCCGATTGACCGCTTCGTCGCTACGGCCGGTGAGGAGGCCAAGCTGGATACCGGCACGTTGGAGCAGTTTGATCCCTTGCCCGTCCTTGACGTCGAAGGCTTTCCACAGCCGCCCGTCGGGACCGTAGATCAGACGACCGTCGGTGAGGACTCCGTCGACATCGAGCAGCACCCAGGAGATCTGGGCGGCGCGGTTGGCGAACTCCTCGTGGCTGAGGCGAAGCCGCGCGCCGTGGGTGGACTCGGTCATCGCAATCCCCACAGGCTGTGCAGGTGCACGATACCGCGCAGCTGGTTGTCGTCGTCGGTGACGAAGAGCGAGGTGATACGTTTCTCTTCCATCTGGTGCAGAGCGATGGGGGCTAGCTCCTCGCCGCGAATGGTCCGCGGGTTGGGGCGCATGCAGTCCTCGACCTTGTGGCTCAGCGGGGTTTCGTCCTCTTCCAGGAGGCGCCGCAGGTCGCCGTCTGAAATGCAGCCGATCAGCTGCCCTTGGGGGTTGACGATGGCGGTGATACCGAGCCCCTTCTTGGACATCTCGTAGATCGCCTCGCGCAGTCCGCTGCCGCGCTCGACCACCGGTAGGGCCTCGCCCTGCCGCATTAGCTGCTCGACCGGGAGCAGCCGCTTGCCCAACCGGCCGCCGGGGTGGAGGCGGGAAAAATCGTCGCGGGTGAAACCGCGCGCTTCGAGCAGGGCCATCGCCAAGGCGTCGCCCATCGCTAGGCAGGCGGTCGAGGAGGCGGTTGGGGCGAGGTCGAGCGGACAGGCTTCGCGGTCGATGGCCACGGGCAGATGAATATCGGCTGCCTCGGCCAACGGGCTGGCCGGGTTGCCGGTCATCACCACCAACGCCACCGGGCGGTTCTCCAGCGTTGTCACGAGACGCAAGAGCTCCTCGGTGGTTCCCGAAAACGAGGCGGCGAGGACGACGTCGTTGTCGACGATGACTCCGAGATCGCCATGGATCGCGTCGGAGGGGTGGAGGAAGAGGGCCGGAGTGCCGGTGGAAGAGAGGGTGGCGGCGATTTTTTGCAAGATCAAACCGCTCTTGCCCATGCCGGTGCAGACCACGCGGCCGGTGCAGCTCTTCAGCAGTTCGACCGCTCGATCGAAACTCTCGTCCAGTTGGCTCAGCAGACCGCGGACGGCGGCGGCTTCGATCTCGATCACCTGGCGCGCTACCGCGCGGGGCGACGCGCTAGCGGTGGTCGAGGTAGGAGGCGTAGGGCTCACCGTGGGACCTCGCCGTGGGTAGAGCCAGGACGGTCGCCCACGGTGCGAAAAAGGGCCAGCAGAGACTCGACCAGCCTGGCGGCCCGCTGTGGGGGCAGCTGGGTGGTGGCGTCCGAGAGCGCGGCCTCGGGGTGGGGATGGACTTCCATGAAGATGCCGTCGGCGCCCGCGGCGACCGCCGCCCGCGCCAGCGGTTCGCTGTACTGACGGGCGCCGCCGGTGGTTTCGCCGCCGCCGGGCAGTTGCAGGGAGTGGGTCGAATCGTAGATCACCTTGACCCCGGCCTCGTGAAGCATGGCGAAGGAACGCATGTCGACCACCAGGTTGTTGTAGCCAAAGGAGGTACCGCGCTCGATGACCACCACCCGCTCGTTGCCGGTCGAGCGGGCCTTGTCGACCAGGCGCACCATGTCGCCGGGGGCCATGAACTGCCCCTTCTTGATGGCGATCGCCCGGCCGGTCTCGGCGGCGGCGACCACCAGATCGGTCTGCCGGCAGAGAAAAGCCGGAATCTGGATGAGATCACAGACCTCCGCCACCGCGGCGCACTGGCTCGGCAGGTGCACGTCGGTGACCACCGGGAGACTGGTCACTTGACGAACCTGGGCCAGAATGCGCAGCCCTTCCTCGAGCCCCGGCCCCCGGTAGCTGGCCAGCGAGCTGCGGTTGGCCTTGTCGAAGGATGACTTGAAAATGGCACCGATCCCGAGCCGGCGGCGCAGTGCCTCTAGCCACTGCGCCACCTCGATCGCCAGCTCCTCGCTTTCGAGCGCGCAGGGTCCGGCGATCAGCGGCATCTCGCCGCCGCCGATCTCAACCCCGTCGGCCAGTTGAATTGGGACGCTCACCCGCCCTCGGCTTCCGCCAGCAGTTCGACCGGCCGTGGCCCCGTCGCCGAGCGAATCACCGGTCGGGGGCTGGGCTCGGCATCGCCTTCGACCCGGGTCGCGCGGTTGGCCAGTGCCGCCTCGATGAAGGAGACGAAGAGGGGGTGCGGATCGATCGGCTTGGACTTGTACTCGGGATGGAACTGGCAGCCGATATACCAAGGGTGATCGGTGAGTTCGACCATCTCGACGAACTTGCCATCCGGCGACAGGCCGGAGACCACCATTCCGTGCTCGATCAGCGGCGGCAGGTATTTCTGGTTAACCTCGTAGCGGTGACGGTGGCGCTCGCTGATCTCCTCGGCGCCAAAGATCTCTCGCGCCTTGGTGCCCGCGGTGAGTTTGCAGGGGTAGGCTCCGAGCCGCATCGTCCCGCCCATCTCTTCCACCCCGAGCAGATCGCGCAGTTTGTAGATGATGTTGTCTTGCGCTTGGCGGTCGAACTCGGTCGAGGTCGCCGCTTCGATGCCGCAGACGTGGCGCGCGTATTCGATCACCATGCACTGCATGCCGAGGCAGATGCCAAAGGCGGGAACCTTCCGCTCGCGGGCGTAGCGCAAGGCGCTGATCTTGCCTTCGCTGCCGCGCACGCCAAAACCGATGGGCACCACGATGCCGTCGACCTCATGGATCTCGCGTGGCCAGTTGCCGGTTTCGATCTCCTCGGCGCTGATGTAGACCAGTTCGAGGGCCGAGTGGTTGGCGATCGAACCGTGGAGGAGGGCCTCGTTGAGGCTCTTGTAGGCGTCGGGAAACTCGACGTACTTGCCGACGATACCAATCTTCACCTGAGTCTTGGGGTGGTGGACGCGCGCCACCAACTGTTCCCACCGCGACAGGTCGCGCTCGTAGTGGGGGAGGCCGAGTAGATCGAGAATGGTCTCGTCGAGACCCTCGCGGCAGTAAGCCAAGGGGAGTTCGTAGATCGAGGGCACATCGCGAGCGGCGATCACCTGATCATGGTCGACGTTGCAGAAGAGGGCGATCTTCTTCTTCATTTCTTCGGGCAACGGTCGGTCGACGCGGCACAGCAGGATGTCGGGTGAGATACCGATGGCCCGCAGTTCGCGGACCGAGTGCTGGGTCGGCTTGGTCTTGAGCTCGTCGGCGACGGCGATGTAGGGCACCAGGGTCAGATGGATGTTGGCGGCGTTGTTGCGGCCCAACTCTTGCCGGAACTGACGGATCGCCTCCAGGAAGGGCAGAGACTCGATGTCTCCCACCGTGCCGCCGATCTCCACGATCACCACGTCGTGTGTGTCCCCCAACCGCTGCATGGCGTCTTTGATCTCATCGGTGATGTGGGGGATGACCTGTACCGTCTTGCCGAGGTAGTCGCCGCGGCGCTCCTTTTCGATCACCGCCTGGTAGATCTTGCCGCTGGTGTAGTTGTGGGCCTTGGTGGTCACCGTCGAGGTGAAGCGCTCGTAGTGGCCCAGGTCGAGGTCGGTCTCGGCGCCGTCATCGGTGACGAAGACCTCGCCGTGCTGATAGGGCGACATGGTCCCGGGGTCGACGTTGATGTACGGGTCGAGCTTCATCAGCGTCACCGAGAAGCCCCGTGCTTCGAGGATGGCGCCGATCGAGGCGGCGGCCACTCCTTTGCCGAGAGACGACACCACCCCGCCGGTCACAAAAACGTACTTGGTAGCCACGATCGATCTCCTCCACCCAGAATAATAATGCTCGCCCTGTTGGCCGTCAGTCAAGCTAGCGGCTGTGCCTCTTCCATGCTCTCGCCGCGAGTTTCCTCGCGCAATGCCCTCTGCGCCCGTTCCAGATCCTCCGGCGTATCGACGCTGTAGGCTCCGCCATCCACCTGCAATACCCGAATAGGTATGCCGTTTTCCAGCGCCCGTAGTTGCTCGAGAGATTCGCACTGCTCGAGTGGTGTCGCCGGCAACGCCGCCAGTTCGAGCAGTGTCTCGCGCCGATAGCCGTAGATTCCCCAGTGCTTCAGGGGCTCCGCTCCCCGCGGTCGCTCCCCGTCGCGCAAGTAAGCGATGGCGGCTCGGCTGAAGTAGAGTGCAAAGCCCCCGCGGTCGCAAACCACCTTGACGGCATTGGGATCTTCGAGTTCTTCGTTGCTGGCCGGTACCGCCAAGGTGACCATGGGATCCGTCGGGTAGTCGCGCAGATGCTCGACAATGCGGCTGATCAAGGATGGCGCGATGAGCCAGTCGCCCTGCACGTTGATGATCGCGTCAGCCTGCCAGTGACGGGCGGCGAAGGCGATTCGGTCGGTGCCGCTACGGCAGTCGCTCGGCGTCATCTCCCATTCGCCGCCGAACCCATCGACGGTGGCTCCGATGCGCTCATCGTCGGTCAACACCACCACTCGGGAGAGTCCTTGGGCCGCGGCGGCGCGGCGGTAGACGTGTTCGATCAAGGGTTTCCCCGCGACCATGGCCAACGGCTTGCCGGGTAGCCGGGTGGAACCATAGCGGGCGGGGATGGCAGCGACGACAGTGGCGCTGCTCGGTGCGGTCCGGACGGACGTTTCGATAGGGGGCACGGCCCAATCTAACAGCCGGAGTTGGGCTCGGCAAGAGCGGGACAAGGGTGGGCGTGGCAGCGTACAATCCAGCGGAGGGAACCGATCATTTTTGCTTGGCTGACATCCATCGCCGTAAACGTTCGCCGTCTCTGGGTCGCTGGCCCCCGTCGAGCCATCGCCGTGATCGCCGTGGTGGTGGCCCTGGTGGGGCTAGAGGCGGGCTATCGTGTTTGGGCGGTCACGGTTGGGTCCAGTGGATCGGCGGCATGGATCTGGGCGGCTGAAGATCCCCGGCAGACCCAGCCGCTGGCCTTCTACCTGGTGCGGGATTTTTCTATTTCCGAGCTCCCCGAGAGGGCTCAGTTGTTGGTGCTGGCGGACGAAGAGTATCTGCTCTACCTCAACGGTCGTCGGATTGGCTCCAACATCTACCGCTCGGGGGCGGCGCTCGATCGCTACGACGTGGCACCGCTCCTGGTTGTGGGCGGCAACCGCCTAGTGGCGGAGGTTCGAAGCCGCAAGGGTTCCGGCGGTTTCTTGTCGCAGCTGCGCGTCGAGGGCGAAGAATGGGTCGTCTCGGATGGTTCGTGGAGGGTCCTTCGGCACTATCACCCTGGGCTCTTGGGAGGCTGGCTAAGGGTAGATAACGCGGAGGCGCCGCGGGTCTGGGGACGGCCGCCAACAGGTCGATGGGGGCGGCTGGAGGTGGGACCATGGCGACCCCTCTTTATTGCTGGCGCGACGGAGAGCCCGGCCATTTCGTGGGCGAGTAAGAACGATCCTCTCCCCTGGCGAGCGCTTGCTGAGGTTTTTCGCCGTCCTCTGAGACGGATCGGTTGGCCCCATTCCTGGGGTTGGTCCGAGGTCGTCGAAGGCTATGTTGAACTCGAATTCGAAGAGGGTGCACCGACCGCCGGTCTGGTCTTCTTGAGCGAAGGCCCAGCGGATCGGGTGGCGGCGGCACCGACCGATTGCCTACTTTCGCCCCCAGGCGCGCCGCGGTGGTCCTCAGCGGTTCCTCGTCGTTTCCGGCACCTGGTAGTCGTTGCCGCCAAGCAACCATCCTCGGTGGGCCTGGTCTCCGCGCCGGCCGGCATGGCCTTGCGATTTGCCCATCCCCGAGAGGAGGGAGTTTTGGGCATCGCTCCACCCGCGCGCAACTCGCCCTTGGAGGGCGAAGTGCTGCGCCTGATGGCCGAAACTTCGCGCTAACCGTGTGCTCGTCCTCCTTTCTCGATGAGCGTCCAAGCGTGAGAGTTGGAATAACGCCCTCCGGACCGGGTACTATTTGCTCACTATGGCAATAGGGCCCAAATCGTTCGACTTTCGCGAGTCGACCCGGACGCCGGTGCGTACCGAGGTTCATCTCCAATTCGATCGCGACGAAGATGTCGTTGGCTACTCGGCGAATCTGTCGCCCGGTGGAATTTTCATCACCTTGCGCGATCCCAAGCCGATAGGCACCCTCCTGCGCTTCTCCATTAGCCTTCCTGACGAGGACCCGGTTCGAGGCTATGGCGAAGTGACTTGGATCCGGGTCAAGTACCACGGGCCCGATCGCCCGAGTGGGATGGGGATTCGCTTCCGCCATCTCGAAGATGATGGCAAGGAGCGGGTCGAGCAGTTCATCCTCAGCATGACGCTCAGTGAACCCGAGGCGGATACGGGCGAGGATACGGTCGCGGCGGTTCCCGAGGCCAGTCCGGCCATCGCCAGCGCTCTCCAGAGTAGCGGCACCGCGCAAGGAGCGAGTGAGTCGCCAGAGAAAGGGCCCGATCCTGACGAGACTTTGGCCGCCTTGACCGCCGAAGAACCCATGGCCGAGGTTTGGCTCGCCGAAGAGGGCGCGGACGGCGACGAGACCGTGACCCCCACAACTTCTGAGCTGTTGCTACCGCCGGCCTTAGAGGAAGAACCGGCCTCCGAGGTGAAGTCGCCGACGGATGAGGTCGATACTGCCGTCTACCCGGAACTCGCGGTTGCTGAGACGATTGAGATTCCGATCGCTAGGGCGAGTGACGAGGGGCAGTTTGGTGCTGAAGCCAAAGTCGAATTCTCCCTAGGCGACGAAGAGTACACCGACGATCTGTCGATCGATACGGCGGTGATCGATGAGGAGGAACTGTTCTCCCCGGACCCCTTGGCGGCGGCGCGAGAATCTCTGAGCCCTGCCGGCGAGAGGGTGGGGACCGACGAGCTGAGTGCCGTCTTCGGCGACCTGTATCCCGCGGATCGGCACGCAGAGAAGGGGGAAGGTGATGCGGAGGGGGAGTCGCCTGTTGCCGCGCCTCAGTTCGATTTCGACGCTGGCGCCCGCACCCAGGGTGCGGGCGATGACGAAGATCTGCCGCGTCCCGCACCGTGGTTGACCACTCCGGTGCCCGATCTGGAACTCGAGGAAACTCTCGATGGCCTGTTGCGGGAGACGCAACAGCCGGCCGTCGCGACGCCGGATGATCCACTTCCCACTCGGCCGAGATCCGGTGTGGTCGCGCAATCGCGGGAACGGTCGGACTCGCCGGTCTGGACGGAGCTGCCCAGGGAGTTCAAGAAAATTGAGAGCGGCCGTCCTCCGGGGTCGTCTCGAACCTCCATCGCGGGCGCCGCGAGGGCCGAGGAGAAGTGGAAGAAGACCTTTTTCGGGATGCCCTCACGCACTTTCCTGCGCCTTGTCGTCGGGCTAGCGGTACTGGCCCTGGTCGGATTCTTTTTCGCCGGGTGGGTGGTGGATTGGATCGGCAAGCGCGGAGCTGGGGATCAAGCGGTGGCCACGGAGGGTGGCGACAGCGGCGTCGCCGATAGTGTTGTCACCGACAGCGTAGCCACCGA